>DADA01000092.1 GCA_002494895.1 Nitrososphaera sp. UBA210 | reverse complement strand
ATTCCTGGTTGCATAAGTCATTCCATCACCATTGGCGCCGTTAATAACGCTGACAAAGTTACCGCCTTTTCGGGCAGGGGTAGAGGCGTAGACCTCACGGCTCCCGGAGTGAACCTGTTTTCGACCTCGCTCGGGACTGGTTACTCCTCGTCAAGTGGAACTAGCATGGCGACTCCTCTTGTAAGTGCCACGGTGGCTCTAATCAAACACGAACATCCCTGGTATTCCGCGGCAAAGGTTCGAAATGTGCTTTTCGATACGGCAAAGGACCTTGGCAAAGTCGGGAGAGACTATGGCTACGGGTACGGAAGGGTCGTCGCATCTGCCTCAGTGGCATACTAGTACATCGCATCAGATGCCGAAATAGCAATTCCTGCGAGTAGACATACAAGTCCTTTTAAAAACAGCAAGCGATCCAACTCGTGATGGCTGGGGGCGAAAACGTCTCGTCAGTATTTGATCTAGAGCCTGCTGTGCAAGACGGGGACGACAAGCCAGATGTGCAAGTCGAGGTCCCGAAGCAGAGCAAGGTTCGTTCCAAGGCTTCCAAGGCAGTCGCGTCGGAGCGCAAGAAGGACCGCCAGAAGCAAATTTCTGAACTGAAGGCGACCCACAAGAGCGATCTGCAATTAGTGAAGAAAAAGCATCAAATGGAGATTCAGGAGTTGCAAAAGCGACTAAAGGATCATGAATCAAGGAGTAAGGAAGAACTGCGCAAATCCGAAAAGCAGTATCATACGCAGCTCGAGCAGATAAGGAAAGAAAACAAGGAAAACAACACTGTAATGTACAAGGAGATTAAAGATTTCATCGGCTCGCAGATATCGGAAATGAGAGAAGGAAATGAAAAAGCCATAAGAAGTGACAACGACGAACATTTTGAGAGCCTAAGGCAGTCAGTGGAGAGCGTGTTCATGGACGAATTGCAAAAAAAAGCGGCCGAGCTTGAGCAGACCAAGGTATTTGCAGAAGCGCAGGCTAACAAACTGGTCCAGGACACCCAGGAAAAGAACCAACGTATCGACTTCCTGGAGGACAAGATAAAAGAAATAGCACAAAAGCTGCCGGAAGAAGCTCGGCAGGAACTATACGAAGAACTGGGCTTTGAACTGCCCAAGGTGCTCGAAGAGCTCGAAGACGAGCCCAAGCACAAGAAAAAGAAGAAAGGATTCTTTGGAAGACTAAGTGTAGCGTTCTAGTGTAGTCTGCACCTTCTGCTTCTCGAGTGGGACTCTATTTTACCTAGCCTGTGAGTATGTAGGGCATCTCAACTAACAAGTTCTTTTCTATCATTAGTCCGAGCTTATAACAAAAAATGAGAATACTAATCGTCGCAGCCGCATTGTTATTGGCAATTCCATCTCAGGTCCTGGGGCAGGTCGCCGGCTGGGAGAACCCTTGCAGTTCACCGACTTTGGTTGGCACAAAGAATGATGACATACTTCATGGCACTCCGGGCGACGACGTGATAGAGGCCAGAGCGGGAAACGACTTGATTCATGCTTATTCAGGCAATGACGTAATTTGCGCCGGTCCGGGTGATGATGCCGTATTCGGCGGAGATGGGTATGACCTTATCATGGGCGGCACCGGAACCGATGATATCGACGGTGGCGGCGGAAATGACATTATCGAAGGTGGAACGGGTGCAAACACTCTTCGCGGGGGCGACGGGAACGATTCCATTGGCGGGGGAATTGAAGCTGAAGTCTTCTTTGGAGGAGAAGGCAATGACCTTCTCATGGGTTCTGACGGGAACGACGTCATGCACGGAGAAGGCGGTGGAGACTATGTCTATGGTCTCGTCGGCAACGACTCACTGTACGGGGGCGACGGTGACGATCACATGTGGGGAAAGGATGGAAACGACATTCTTGTTGGTGGAAACGGCCGGGACTGGCTTGCAGCTGAAGACGGCGACGATCAGCTCTTTGGAGGCGAGGGAAGAGACTGGCTGGAGGCCGGAAATGGAAATGACTACCTTGAAGATGAGTTAGGCAATGACCACCTGTTTGGCCGGGCAGGCGACGATATCATGGCGGATAATGAAGGCAACGATTTCCATGTGGGCGGTCCAGGCAACGATATGATAACGGACACCACCGGCAATAATTTCATTTATGGAGAATCTGGCATTGACGAGATTCACTTGGGAGATGGTGACGACCTCGTTGATGGAGGCCCGGATGCTGATCTTGTATTTGCCGGCGCCGGAATGGACTTTGTATATGGACAGGGCGGTGATGACCTGATACATGGCGAGGATGGTGACGATTACGTTGTAGGTGGAGGCGGCATTGATACCATCGATACTGGCCTGGGTCGTAACGTTAATTCCGAGCAGAGTGGCAGTTTGACGTGCCAGAGTCCAACGATCGTGGGCACCGGCGGTAATGACATATTGCACGGGACCTCCGGCGACGACGTCATCGATGCCAGGGCAGGAAACGACTTGGTCTATGGTTACGAGGGCAACGACTTGATCTGCGGACAGTCAGGAGACGACACGATTTTTGGAGGCGATGGATCGGACATTATCAGCGGCGGCATTGGCAATGACAAGTTGTCGGACCCATCAGGGAATAACTTGATCTTCGGAAGCGCGGGCCTTGATGAAATTTACTCTGGCACAGGAAATGACATGGTCGATGCAGGCTCTGCCTCCGACATCGTGTTTGCCGGGGCCGGGATGGACTTTGTATATGGACAGGACGGTGATGACTTGATACATGGAGAGGATGGTGATGACTTTGTCGTTGGGGGATTTGGAGTCGATGAGCTGCACGGTGAAGCAGGCGTCGATCACCTGATAGGGAGTGCCGGCACTGACCGCATTGCGGGCGGGGATGACAGTGACCACCTGATGGGTGGCAATGACGATGACGATGTGGATGGGGGTTCCGGAGATGAATGGATATTCGGCGATGGAGGCAATGACAGCTTGCACGGCGGACCGGGAGACGAAGTGAAGGTTTCCGGAGGGACGGGGCACGACCATGTCTTTGGAGATGAAGGAAATGACTGGGTAACGGGCGAGGAAGGCGATGATGAGTTGAACGGAAATGAGGGCGACGACCGGATCTACGGCTTCGGAGGCAAAGACATGCTCTACGGAGGGACTGGAAACGACGTCCTGCAGGGCGGAAAGCAGGACGACCAGCTATTCGGAGGAGACGGCGATGATACGATGCAAGGCGATCAGGACAACGACAGGCTCGTGGGAGAGTCTGGTTTTGACACGATGCTGGGCCAGTTTGGGCTGGACACCCTTGAGGGCAATGACGGAGTTATCGGCAACGACTTTGTAAACGGTGGTGCCGATTCCGATTCATGCGCAGGAGATCCCGACTTTTCGCACGAGTGCTAACTGAATCGATGGCAGGAATGCTGTGAATTCTGCCGCCACAAAAAGTAAATGAACACAGGAGAATGGTTCCACTTGCCACAATTACAATATGACCGTTATCGTGACGGTTGCCACGTCTGTTCCACCATTGCCGTCAGAAACGGTGTAACTGAATGTGTCAAGACCAAGATGGTCCGATGCAGAGGTGTACGTAAGGGTACCATCAGCATTTTCAGTAATAGTTCCCCCAAATTGGGAGGTCACGTCAAAAGCAGACACGTTCAGGGGATCACCGTCAGCATCAGAGTCATTTGCGAGTACATCGATAACTGTTGGTGAGTTCTGAGATGCGATAGCAAGATCATCTGACGCAACCGGATCCTGGTTCACCGTGTTGACAGTTATGCTGACGGTGGCAGTGTTGCTGTCATCAGTTCCATCAAATGCCTTGTAGGTGAAGCTGTCTTCTCCTGTGAAATCGGGATCTGGATCATACGTAAAGCCTCCGTCTGATTCCAGAATTAATTGACCATTAGCGGGTCCGGATACCAACATCGCTTCCAGCGTATCTCCGTCCTCGTCGGTGTCATTGATCAGAACTCCGGGCGGATCCACCACCAGCGTGACATCCTTGTCCGTGGAATAGGTATCGTCCTCGGCCACTGGCGGATTGTTAAGAGGAGTGGAGCTGCACTGCATCGATATGCTTGCGGTGCTAGTCTTGATTGTCGGCTGGCTATTTTTTATCGAGACTGAAGTGTCAACAGCGGTAACAGACGTGTCAGCTGGCACAGCGTTTGTATTGAAAGTGTTTGCTGTAGTATCCATGTTGGCAGTAACTCCCGGCGCACAATTGCTCACCTCTCCGGCTGAATCCAGCCTCATCATCCAGACATCCTCTCCAGCAACTCCGAAAGACCTTGTAGTTCCCACGACTATCGAGCCGCCATCAGGGGCAAGCGCAATGGCTTCAGCTTCGTCAATTCCTGAACCTCCGTGCCGCTTTTGCCATTGGATGTTACCATCAGAATCGAACTTGACAACCCAAAAGTCCTCGTTGATTGCTGCAAAGGACTTTGTTTCGCCAGCTACAATAAAACCCCCATCAGGTGTCAGGCGCCCTGCGGAAAGCTCGTCGAACTTGCCTCCGCCGTAACGCTTTTGCCACAGAACGTTTCCATCCTCGTCTACCTTGAATATCCAGCCGTCGGCTGTACTTGAAAAGGAAGATGATTGTTCTAAAAAGATATAACCATCAGAAACTTCTAAAATAGTTGAAGGTTCCTCAAATTTCCCGCCGCCGTAACGCTTTTGCCACTCCAGATTTCCGTCCGAATCGAGCTTCAGTACCATGATGTCTCCAGCCTTTCCAAAGGAATGAGTAAAGCCGCCGACCAGATACTTTCCGTCAGAGGTTTCCTTCAAAACGCGTACCACCTCGTCTTTTGCGCCTCCGAACCTCTTTTGCCATTGCACGGCGCCCTCAGAGTCAAGCTTTATCACGAAGTAGTCCTTCAGCACTGCGCCAAATGATGTCGTAAATCCCCCAACAAGAAATCCCCCGTCAGAAGTCGGCTCTATGGCGTGAGCCATGTCGTTGTTGGGACCGCCGTAGCTTTTTTGCCATTGCAGGTTTTCGCTTGCATCGAATTTCAATACCCAAAAGTCTGCTCCTCCTGAAGTGAACGAATATGTAAGCCCGCCAATAACAAAACCGCCGTCGGCTGTGCTCTTTATGGCGCGTGCGACGTCTCCTCCCTTTCCGCCATATGTGTTTTGCCACACCACGCTGCCTTCTTCATCGAGTTTAATGATCCAGGCATCGTTCTTGCCAGCGCCAAAAGAGTCCGTTGTTCCGGCGACGATATATCCTCCACCGGATGCCGCTTCGACTCCACGGAAAATGTCATCCGTTCCCGGTCCACCAATGCTCATGGCCCAGGTAGAGAATCCGTAGGCATCATAGACGTGAATAAACGGAAAGATAAGCGCGGCTAGCGCAAAAACGAATGCAAGCTTTATTCCTGGTCTTCGCAGCCAGGCCCCGTCTCCCACTTTGAGAGCACATGAGAGGGCCAATTATTAAAGGTGTTTGAACATTACTTATCTATAACAGTACTTTTCAGGCAGTACTTTCTAAGCGATTGTTTTGTAACGATCGAAATTCGCGAATGATTCTTTTCGCGGCAGCTTTTCAAGCGGTGCGCTAATCAGGCGAACCAGCCAAGTTTCTTGTCGACTTTTGAAGTAGAAGATTCGTGTTTAGTCTCTTCCATGCTTTGATCAGCAGATTCGGAGAGCTTTTTCTCGGCCTGCTGCTGATTCCTCGTTATCTCTATTATCGCCTTCATGTATTCCTTCAGCTTTTGCTTCTGCTCGTCCTCATCCAGCTTGGCAGTCTTAGTCTTTTGAGCTTGCCCAGTTTCCGGCCTGATGGGTGCGGCTTGGACGCCTGTGCGGGATCCTGTCTCCAGCTCTTGGATTCTTTCGTTAAGCCTTTCAATGACGATATTCTTTTCACTGACCTGCATCGCTAGATCCTTTTCCCGAAGTTTCGATAAGGAACGGGCCATCTCTATCTTTAGTTTCATGATCTCGCGGTCTTTCTTTCTCATCACAACATCGTTCAAGTCCTCCTGTTTCTTTAGTCGTTCTAGCTCCTTTTGGTGGCTTGACCCCAGATTGCCATAGTTCTGTATGATCTCTTTGAGCTGTGCGTTGAACGCGTGCTCTTGTTCCTTCTGCGTAAAGAGAATTTCCCTGTCGTATATTTCCCGGATATTCCGAAGTTGAGCCTGATAAGCTTTCTTGGCTGACGTAAGTTTTCTCTTTTGTTTTTCTCTTTCTTTTCTAGCCTGCTCGCCGAGCGTTCTCTTCAAGGTCTTTTGCTGATCTCTGAAATTCTTCTTCAGTGTCTGGATTTCCCTTAGGTACTTTGATCTTAAGGCTCCAAGAGTGGCTTCATATTCCTTCTTCTGCTTACGAGACATTTTTTCGTGCTTTTGGGCAGCCCTATCGTCCAAGTCCTGCAATAGATGCTCGTATTCCTTGCCGTCAACAAGTGCATTCTTGCATAGTGGGCATTTTCGCCGAACAGGAGTAGATTCAACCAATTCTATTTCACTCCCATAGCAGCCGTCTCGCCAGCTACTCTCATATGCACAATGGCGAAGGAAACCCGTGTCCCTAGCTTGCGCTGTCCGTTATGTGACCGACTGCATTTCATCAGGTCGGCTGGACGGTGCGCCGCAGCCATGCTACCCAATATGTAAAGTCTTTTCATATAACTTTTATATGTCCACTTTTACGACACATCGCGGATCATTCTGATTGATCATTTGAGGTTGATGGATATTACGAAAGGCAACCATTTGGAAATCATCTCAATCGAATCGAGTAACGTTCAATCTCAAGTTTCAGTATCGTGTTCATACCCACACCTAAGTCTGTAGTCATTGATCGGTTCAAACTTCTCAAGTATCAGAGAGCTGTTTTTCCGCCAAGTAGAATATGTGTCTAGCCAAGATTCTTGCTTGTTCTGGGGCACTCATTAAGCTGAGGTCGATTCCAAGCGAGAAAAAGCTAGCAAAATCATCGGCCTGCTTGCTAGAGGCGTTGGGGATGGCCATGCCTCTGAATCGGTACGCCTTCTCACGCAATTCAACGATCTGGTCGTCTTCCATGTTCCTGCGAATCAGCGCCTGGACATCGTAGCCCAGGGATTCAAGGTCTGCTAGAGCGCTCACTGCTGTGTCTGACATCTGGCGGTTGGTTTCCCGTGCGTGTCCGGACTCCATCTAGACAGTAAGCAGACCAAGGTTTGTATTTATGAGTTGAGAAAGCCGTGATACATAACAAGCTCCCCACTTAGGCTGGTATGTCTAGATACTTGTTGCGAGGTGGGTTGAAGGCAACCTCCTGCTCTATGCTGGCGCCCGTGTAGAGAACAGACATACTCTTGCTTAACTATTGGTCCGAGATAGTCTGCCTGGAAATGCCTTCCATAGCAATTGGAACCAAGGAGAAAAGATTCGTGCCTTCCTGTCCATACTGCAAATCGGAACTCGACATAGCAGGAAGGAGCTTTGGCCACAAGTGGTGAGCGGCGAGGGCGTTTACTATTGCAATAACCCGTTGTGCTCCCCAGCTATAACCTGATGCTCTAGACCGTTAGCCAGATTAGCAGGAGGTTTTCTTGACTAGTGAATGCTTTAATTCGATACATGGGGTAATATTGCAATGGCTCTGGGAGAAAAACTCTATGAGGAAATTGGTACGGTAACGGGAGTCGGAGTAAGGTCAGTCCACCCTGTCGAAGGAGTAACCATGGAGGTGTCATTCACGGCGGAGACCAAGGGCATCGGCAGGTTCCCCAGCGGTACAAACCTGGGCTCGGGTACGACGACGCAGTATCCCCACGGCATAAGGGACGGCAAGTACCACGGAGTAATTACTACCTCTCAGGGCGAGCAATATTCTTGGTGGTCCCATGAAAAAAGCAGATTGACCCTGGGAGGAAAGACAAAGGGGATTATCATCGTGACGGGATTCACTGCCTCGCAAACGCTCTCGTGGATGAATAGTCTTGTAATGGTTCTAGAGTCTGAATTTGATCCGCTGACCCAGGAGTACAGGAGCACGGCATATGAGTGGATATGACTAAAAAGTTCATGAAGCAGGATCTGATTAATCGTCTGTTCCGATGATTTTTGAATTTCATTGCATTCTTGAAAGTGTGAAGAAATAAGAGTGGGAGGTAAGAAAAACCCTCTTGTCCACTACACGTTTCTTTCTAGAAAGTCAAGTGTCTTTGCCCAGGCGTCCGCAGTCTGTTCGGGGGCGTAGTTATCGCCTGACGGGTTTGCAAATGCGTGCCCGACTCCTTCGTAGATGTGGATCTCGTTTGCAATGTTGTTTGCGTCAAGGGCTGCTTCGAACTGGTTCACCGTCTCAACTGGGATCCCCTGATCTTCCGATCCGAAAATTCCCAGCACTGGCCAGCTGATCACTGACAACTCGGTCTGATTCGTAACCAGATTGCCATAGTAGATGACCGTTGCAGCAAGCGGCTGTTCCGAATTGAGAGCCAGCTGAAGTGATTGACCTCCTCCAAAGCACCAGCCAAGCGAAGCCAAGCGCGAACCATTGACACTTGGAAGGGAAGACAGGTGCTCAACAGCTGCGTTCAGATTTTCTATGGCGAGCTGCGGATTGTCCCGCACTGACGACGCGAGCATTCCCGCTTGACTCGACTCTGTGGCGACTTGCCCATTGTACAGGTCGACCGCCAATACTGCATATCCTTCCTTGGCCAGCTGCTCTGCCATGTTCTTGATGTTCTGGTTCAGACCCCACCACTCGTGGATCATGACGACTCCGGGAAGCCCTGACTCGGTGGCATTTTCTGGATAGACGAGATACCCTGCCGCGTTACCGTGGTAGTTCACAGTAGTTCTGGATAGTCCTTCCAACTCAATTGAAGTGGCATTTGCAGGTTTCGTGCCATGCATGGAATCCATGGACATGCTGCCGACAATGTTCCTAGACGCATCAGACAGAGTACCATAAACAGGGTTTGCTCCAAAGTGGCCATCAACCTTGTCAGGTCCTATCCAAAAGGCAACTACCGATCCCCCTAACACCTTTATCGTCAGCGGAACCTCGGTTACTGGCCCGTCTCTCATGGTGACAGTGGCGGTGCCCTCTACCACATACGTCGTATTTCCTTCCATGGAAAGCTCTGTCGCGCTAAAGTCGTAGATGCTGTGTTCATGCATGGCGTTTCCATCAGGCATCACCATCGCCATCCTGGCAATCAGGCTTATCTGCGGAACCTGCTCGGGGTCTGACCCCGGGCTCATCCGTATCACCCATATTCCCGACTGGATCCATTCGGGTTGTCCACCGCTTCCGAACTGTATGCTAGATATCTGGCCCCTGATGGCATGCGGCTTTGTCATGTCATGCATCATGGAATCAGACGACGTCTGATTACTTTGCGTTTGACCGTATGCATTTTCATTCGCTTCTGTGTCCACCGAAAATGGCGAGATTCCGGATAACAATACCACAAGGCTCAGTAGTGCTGCCATCGCAGAACCAAACAACATTCCCGAGTGCGCAATAGTTCCACTCATTGGACATATCCTGAATTTTTTGACTAATAAGACTTGTGGATTCTCGCCGATGAAAGGTCAGTGAGCCGCGGCCACTGTCGCCTGCAGTTTTTTCACGCCTGCCAGGAGATCCACCAATTGCGATAGAGTCAGGTTGTGATTCTTTAGTTCTTTTACCCTGACATTCAGCTTTTCCAGCTGCATGTATACCTCGGTGTCTTCCACGATTTCAACGAGATAATCAAGTCCGAAGGGCTTTTGGAGCAGCTCGACAATCTGATGCAGCTCTTTCGCAGCTTCCCGGAGAGTATCTACAACATAGGCGGATGCAAAGATTATCCTTTGCGCCGGCTGAAGCTGAAGGATCTCTTTCGCGGTTTGCAGCCCGTCTTTTTTCGGCATACGATAGTCGAGTATCACGACGTCAAATGGAGTTCTGTCCCTGGAAGGGCTTTTCGCTTTGGCAGTCGAAACGGCGGCATCTTGCATGGCATTCCTGTATACTCTTAAGCACTCTTCTCCGTCGCCTGTGAGGATGACATGATGGCCCTTTTCCTGCAGAGCCAGCTTGTACTGTCGCGAAATGCTGGGCTCATCCTCGGCCACCAGTATCTTCATAGTTCAGGAAGAGGCATACTGGCTTCTAATCCTCTGTGAGTAATTCTGCCAAACAACTAGCATTTTGTCATGCGTCTCAGAGCCACGTCAGCCATCTCATGGTCCACGGAAGTTTTTTAGGATCCTCAAATCATGAGACGATAGTGAGTCGATTCTAAGGGGCTGGGATTGGCAGTCTTACCACGAATACTGCTCCTTGCCCATCAGAATTGTCATGAGCCGAGATCTCTCCGCCATGGGCGTTAACTATTGATCTGCTTATGAATAATCCCAGGCCGGTTCCTTGAGAGTGAAACTTTTTGCCGGGGCTGCTGGGTGTCTTTGTCGCAAATTTTTGAAACAACTTTGGAAGCATTTCTTGGGGAATCCCACTGCCTGTATCTGAAATCGAGAGTTCGAAGAATTTCCTGTCAAGCGACATGCTCGATTCGATCTTTATTTGACCTTCTGCCGTGAATTTGAGCGAGTTATCGATGATATTCGTCAATGCCTGAATCATCCTGTCGCGATCGATTTCTAGCATCAGGCCTTCATCGTGGAGTAGCGAGGATGCGATGCGCACTGGCTTGACATCACTGTTCTTATTATCGCTTTCAATATCCTTTATCACACAAAGCTTTGCGTGTTCAATAATTTCATTTAGGATGTCTGTGACTCTGACCTTCTTCAGGTTGATCTGAAGACCTGCGCCACTTTCTATCTTTGCAACATCCAAAAGGTCGTTGGCTAGTTGCTTCAGCCGCCTGGCTTCTTTTAGAATAATATCCAGTGCTTCCTTCTGGTAGGAAGGATCGCGCAGCGCAAGCTCGGCCATGCCAAGTATGGGCTGAATCGGAGTACGCAGATCGTGAGCTGCTATCCTTATGAAATCTTCCCTTTGTTCCTGCGCCTTCTTTAGCTCCTGGTTTACTTCCTGCAGCTGCTGTCTGGTCTTGTTGATTTCGGTCATGTCCGTTATTACGGTATTGCTGCCAATGATATTTCCGTTGTCGTCGTATAGGCTTGACGCGTTAATCAGGGCGTGAAAAGTTGTGCCATCTTTCTTCTTTAGTTTCACTTCCCTGTTCCTTACCTTGCCGTTTTTCTGCCATTCTTCGAATGATTCCCGCATAGCTTGTAGAGTTTCGTCTGCCGCGTGCTCAAAAATGGAATGGCCAATGACTTCTCCCTTCTTGGAATAGCCGAGGTTGTCTATATACGCGCGATTGCAGTCTATGATAAATCCATCTCTGTCTATAGTACGATACATTTCAGGAGATCCTTCATACAATTTAGTGTACCGGGATTCGAGCGTCCTTACCTGATCGTAAAGACTTTCGATGATCTCTTCCCGGCGGGAAGCTAGAAATCCCCTCCTTATACCGACGCGGTCGTGGTTGACTTCCATTTACGACGATTGTTCCTGAAACACAGCGCACAAAGACGCTAATTATGTCGAGTGTGTCGTGGCATACTACACGAGGTATGAAACAGCGCTGATGACCCCTCATGGCGCAGAAATTTGCAGGTATCGGACACAATGCCATTCAGATGACACCGTGAGGTATCATCGAAGGTTAGCTCTCTGCGATTCTTGCCAAAAGATCTTTCCGGAGCTGCAATAGCAGAGCGCGCTTGCATCCCGGATTTTCTTCCAGCTCTTGCTTTTGCTCGCGGGTCAGGAACTCTTCCAAGGCGACCAGCCGAGTTCCCCGCTCGTCCCTTACCAGTACGCCACTTGAAGCAACATCGATAATGCCGTATAGTGCCTTCTTCCTAAGCTCGCCGTTTACCGCCTCCACTATCCTGCACTTGGCCTCGTATGACGCGCTATCTTCGAGCTCCATCGCGCTGCAGATATCCGCTATCTCTGCTGCGAGCTCCGTTACAAGCTCGTTCAGGCGGTTTGCCCCTGTATTTTTTACCATGTCGTCGAACGACATTAGCCAGACCTCACCTGAGCTGACTGAACTTTCGATCCCGTGACTTTGGCCAAAATGTGGAGGGTGTTGAAGTTCAAGTTTTCTAGCACGCCTATTGGATTTCGACCTGTCATTGATTTGAGTGAGCTTGTGTATGTCTTTTCACCTCGCGAGACTTATGACTGTGTTCGCTTCCGCCTAGCTTCGTAATTCGTTACACTACCGATTTGCTGGGTAAGGTTCCACGATTTTGGAACCATATCGTTTGGCGGGATTGAAATATTACAGGAAGTTCCGGCTACATGCTTTAGCATATCGCTCGGTCTTGCGCACTAGAAGTCATCGAAAGCAAAAAGGACGAAGGATTTCAATTGCTGCGGGCGCGGTTGCGCCTGTACAACAGAAAGACTGTAGCCTTGGCCCTGCTATTCTATTTCGCCGCCGGATCGGAACTGAGTCTCGTGCACCACATGGGTCACAATCTAGTCTGCTCCTCAGAAGGGTACCAATTCGAAATCTGGGTCAATCCTTTCGGCGGCTACTCCACATGCTACGGCAATCCCAGCAACTTTCTTTTGTATTCCATCCTGGGTCCCGCGTTCGGTGCGATGGCCGCGGGGGCACCCCTAGCAATTCCCAGAATAAGACGCAGCGACATCTGGAAGATAGTCCTTCTTGCGCTCCTTGCGGACCAGGTGCTAAAACTCCCGGTAGAGGCTATAGTGCAAATGCCTTCAAGCATTCCTCCGCTTCACCTTGGAATGCTCGTTTTTCAGTATGGGATGTTAGCCCTCCTAATTCTGTATTTTGCAAAAGACAAGAAGGGGCGTCTTGGTCAGCCATCAAGGTTAAAATGCCCAAGGCAATGAACAGGTTGGCTGCGATTGAAGATAAAGGTCACACTGAGATCGTCTTCGTTCAAAGAAATTCTCGATAGCAGACTTGAGGAACACGGCTTTCAGTCCCAACTGGTCGATATGAATCAGCCACTGACTTCACAGGTATCTGATGCAGAGGCAATCGTCAATGGCACGACCAGGATAGACAAATCGTTGATAGACTCGTGCCCCCATCTAAGGCTGGTGCATCAGGCAGGCATAGGTTACGACAACATTGACGTGAAATACTGCACATCAAAATCCATTTTTGTCGCGAACGTCCCACTCGCAAATGCGATTTCTGTCGCCGAACATGCCTTGTTCCTCATGATGTTCATAGCAAAGAACATGCAATGTGCCGGCAAAAGCCTGATGAAAAGGAGGAGCCCCGGAAGCATGGGTGCAGAGCTCTATGGAAAGACCCTGTTAGTCGTCGGATTGGGTGCTTCAGGAATGGAGGTTGCAAAGAGAGCCAAGGCGTTTGGATTGAATGTGATCGCCGTGACAAAGGACCCGATCGGAACAAAGCCCGGCAGAGAGACATCGTTTTTCGCTGACGAAGTAAAGGGACCGGAAGCATTGTCGGAATTCATCCCCCGAGCAGACATCATTTCACTTCACGTTCCGCTTACTCTGGAGACCCGGGGCATGATAGGTAGCGAGGAGCTTGCGTCGATGAAGCAGTCTGCATTCTTGGTAAACGTAGCTCGGGCACCGGTCGTTGATAGAGAGGCACTGTATATCGCCCTTGAGCACAGAACGATTGCAGGCGCAGCTTTTGATGTCTTTTGGGAAGAACCGGCAGATCCTACTGACAAACTTTTGCAGTTGGATAATTTTGTTTTGACTCCGCATCTTGCCGGGTGGACAAGAGAGTCTGTGGAAGCGATAGCGGGAGTAATCGCATCAAACATCATAAGAGTTGCTGAGGGAAAAAGTCCCTTGACTCTGGTAAACTCTGAATTATCACCTCAGTAATGAGCTGGGATCGATTCAGACAAGAGCAATGTAAATTCGTAGCTTTGTGTTACGTACTTCTGGTTACCGAAAATCAGTCGGCTTGGTTCATATCTCCTTTTATGATTAGACCTGCCGATTCATAGCATAACCAGCCAAATACGCACGATAAAGAAAGGTAGCGTCCAGAGATCGGAGAGGTTCCTTACCGAAGATCAATCAATTTCCATAATGAAGGATGACGCGATATTTTCGAGCTCTCAGGTCATAAGAACTCGCTCGATCTATGCACTCGCACGGTATGGTGAGAAGGCGATACCCGCGCTACGCGAGATAATCGAATGCCTTCCCAAAGACAGGGATGAAGAGGCGTTCAAGGCGCTATGCCTCATTACGCTCACCAAGATAAGAAATAACGACTAGTTCGCTACCGTTTCCTGGCCTTCTTGCCGGTCCTGCTCCTCTTGCCCTTTTTCTTCAGTTTTCGTTTCTTTGCTGTCTTACTTTTCCTCAGCGAATGCTTTTTCCGCTTGATTTGCACAACGTTCTTGTGGCATTTGCATGTGCATCTAAGAAAATAGTTGGCATTGACGAGCGACTGCTCTTTTTTGATCACAGCCCAGCCCGTGCATTTAGAATGATTGTCCTCCTTACATGGCTCGATTAATCTATCCACAACGAAATCCCTGCCTTTATTGATAATGAGAGTTTTGGTAGCTGGTCGTCTGGTCCTTCTCGCCATATTCTTTTGATTTTAAGAGCTGTATCTGCTTAAATAGATTTTCCACCAACGATTTCAATGAGCGACACAGCAACGCGCCTAGAATCTGATCTCAGAACTGGTTCGTGACTGGACATTCAGACAGCTACCGAACGTGAGATACATGCGGTATGTTAGCCGGGATCGACCTCAAATGCCGCGCGAAAAAGCTTATTAGCTTGAGCTAATTGCTAGGAACTGGGGAAGGGGATGCAGAGGGTGGAGCATGGATCCAAAGGTTCTATACAAGATGATGAGCGCAGAACAAGCCTTGTTTTGACTGAGATATGTAATCAGCTTTCGATCGACGATCTTGAGGAGCCGTATCAGTAACGAAAACACATTTTTCTGAAAAATTGCTCCGGATACTGGCGAGTCCATGATCTAGTGGAACACAGACGCCACCTCTACCTCACTGTTTCTAGTCGATTTCCAGGCAGCCGTATGTGACGGCAGCTTGCGCCTTTTCTCACGCGTTTTTTTTGGGGTTTCATTGGCACGCTGAACTGAGGTTACCTATGCATGAGAGTGATCACGTTAGATCTGGAGGTACATAGGAATTTCCTGTAATTTTGTTATTATTTCTTGTCATTGTTCGAGCAGACACAATTTGCACAACCTTTATTACGAAAAAAAACAATGCACTAATAATGAAGTTTAGGACATTATCGGTACCGATAAGCTTTCTGTTCGTGATTGGAATGATTCTGGTTGCCAATCCGAATGCAGCGTACTCGACCACCTCTTCGGCTTGTTCTGCGTCTCTTGACGGCGCTCAAGAAGTGCCTGCTGTGGACACTGAGGGTAGCGGATCTGCTTCCATGGAGTATGACCCCTCTAGTAACGAATTAACATGGTCTATAGAATTTTCTGAGCTGTCAGGACCTGCAAATGCAGCGCATTTCCATGGACCTGGGGCAACTGGCGTTAACGCGGGAGTGCAGGTGAACATAGGCGAAGTATCCGGCCTCGATTCGCCGATGGAAGGCTCGGCTGAATTAACGGCAGAGCAGGCGTCGATGCTGCTTGATGAAGAGCTCTACATAAACATCCACACTGATGCGAATCCAAACGGCGAGATTAGAGGGCAAGTTTCTTGCGAGTCGCCTCCAGACGATGTCTCAACAGAAACTGCGACAGTAGTAATCGGTGACGAAGAGTTTGAGATTCAGTACACAATTAGCGGTGGCACTCTGGAAGAGTTGACTGCGGATTCAACGATCCAAACCTTGATGGCCAATATTTCATCTACATCGGATGGAAATCTCACTATATGGCTCCCAACTGAAGTAATAGACTCAGATGAGGACTTCTCGGTGTTTATTGATGATACATTCGGGCATTTTGTAGTTGATGAGCTAGATCCAACTGCGGATGCCAGAGTCCTACGAATAGAGTTCGAAAATGGAGCACAGGAAATTGAAATTGTCGGTACATCAATGGCAGGAGGCGAAGAGCCCGAACAGGAAATGGCATCTGTCGAAATAGAAGGTCAATCGTATGATATTCCGTTTGAAGTTACAGGTGGCTCACTGCAAAGCGTGGATGCGGACGTAGAATCAAAAAGCCTATTATTCACTATCTCGTCCAATGCCAGCGGCGTTCTCACACTATGGCTTCCGACTGAAGTGATAGATGCAGATGAGGACTTCTCGGTGTTTATTGATGGAGCCTCGGCTAACTTCACAGAACTAGCCCCCACTGCAAACGCCAGAGTTCTGGAGATCGAGTTTGATGAAGGGGCTCAGGAAATCGAGATCATGGGCACGACGATAGTTCCAGAGTTCGGTTCCTTGGCGCTCATCGTGGCATCAATATCAATCGTTGGAGTAATCCTTGCGACAAAACGGGTCCATAGATTCGGAGGACTACGGACGTAGCAGACCTTTTTTGTCTGCAGTCCTCTCCCATGCTGCGATGGTCATCGAAGCAACACTGCGACGTCTGGCCTAATTTCGTGGTTCCGAAATAGGAAAATGAATTCGGAATCGGCTGGCGTAGGCCGCCCGCGAGCTAGTGAGTGGACTGGGCGGGATT
>DADA01000062.1 GCA_002494895.1 Nitrososphaera sp. UBA210 | reverse complement strand
GGCGCCGACATCAAGGCGTTCACCTCGATGGACGAGGCCGGCGGCCGCGAGCTGATCGACTCCGGTCACGGGCTGTTGCGCGACCTCGGCCAGTCGAAGGTGGCCACGATCGCGGCCGTCAACTCGATCGCGTTCGGCGGCGGCTGCGAGCTGGCGATGGCGTGCGACATACGCATCGCGTCCAGCAATGCAAAGATGGGACAGCCAGAGGTTACCATCGGCATCCCTCCCGGCTGGGGCGGAACGCAACGCCTTCTTAGACTCGTCGGTCCTGCGAAAGCAAAGGAGATGATATTCACCGGGAAAATGATAACTGCCGACGAAGCGCATCAGATCGGTCTTGTGAATAATGTTGTAAGCCTGGGGCCGGATGATGCTGTTCCGCCTGAAGCGCCCAAGGGAGACACGGCATTGGAAAAAGCTAGAGCAGCCGAAGTTGGAAAGATACTCAACAGGAAGCTCATGGATGTTTCCTTGGCCCTTGCCAGAGAGATAACAAAGAACAGCTACACTGCAGTCAAGGTGAGCAAGATGCTCATCAACCGGGGAATGGACGCAGACCTCGAAACCGGTCTAAGGCTCGAGATCTATGGCTGGGCGCTTTGCTTTGCGCATGAGGACAGGCAAAAAATGATGTCAGCCTTTCTCAGCAAGAGCAAGAAGTAGTCAAACAAGGCGGGCCCCTGTGCTCGGACGGCACACAAAAGTCTTGCTCTGCAAGCCTGCGCCGGCAAAACCCTCCGACATTGCCGCCGCGACTAGCCTGGCTTTCTTTCCTGATTTCATGAACGATATCATCGAAGGGCCTGCACCGCTTATGGTCACTGCCAGGGCGCCCGCGGCGAGTGCTTTTCCCCTGACAGCGTCGTAGCCAGGGATCAGATGCTTCCTTGCAGGCTCTACTATGACGTCATCGATGCCTCTTGCTATCATTTCCACATCCTTCAAAGCAAAGCCGGCAACGACGGTGCTGGCGGACGAGACGTTGTGGACTACATCTTTTAGAGATACCTCCCTTGGCAGAACCTGCCGGGCCACTTCGGTCTTTTTCTCCGGCACCTGCATCGATATCGGGACAGCCGCCACCAGCACAAGGTCGCTCGGAGGCCTTATCCCAATGAACCGCCGCTCTCCGGCTGACGAGCTTGAAACCACAAAGCCTCCGATAATCGAAGCAGAGACATTATCATAGTGTTTAGTTCCGGCGCTGGCTATCTCTCCTTCAGCAGCGTACTCTACCAATGAATGGATGTCTATCTTTAGTCGGTATAATGCCTTGAACGCAATGGCGGCAGCGGCTGCTGATGCTGCGCTGCTCCCAAGGCCATAGCCCGCCGGCACGCCCTTTCTGACCTCAACCTGAAGTCCGTCATCGATTCCATGCTCATGCGCCATCCTTCTTATGACAAGCCCGGCAGAGTTGGATTCTACCGCAGTAGGGATCCCTGAACTGTCGCCCACCATCTTTATCTGAATAGACCCTTTTGATTGACGAGGAGCCGTAGAAATCCTTACCCTGTCTTCAAGCGCATCGAGTGCGAGCCCAAACACATCGTAGCCCGGACCAAGGTTAGCAGTAGAGCACGGCGCTACTGCCGTTCGCGATTTCATGGCGACCAACTTAGCCATCCTCTCCCAGATTAAGGGTTCGAGAAAGCGCGGCCCCAAGGTTCACGATGCCGTTCATGGTCAGGCTGGAGACTGCTATAATGCTCTGTCCAAACCCGGTCTTGCTCAGGCTGCGGGCAAGGTCTTTGCTCAGGAGCGAGTACTCGGCGTCTTTCTCGGCGTCCAGCGCGCGCTCCAGAGCGGAGTGAGAAGACGACCACTCGAGCATATCCTTCAATTTGTCGATGACGAGATCTCGTTTCGTCAGGACGTTTACCTGAGCGGTCTTTAGGCGCAACTTTACTGAAGATGCAAGAAGCGAAACTGATACAAAGTTTATGGGAGACGACACAAGCATTCCGTCAAAGACAAAAACCGTCGCCTTGTTGTCGGCCTGCAGGCTCGAAACAAAGTACGGGCCGCTGGCCCGAAACGCGAACAGCTCGATCTGTCCCGGGGTGTCAACGATAAGGTAATCGGGATTGAGCTCGTCAACTTCCTTCTGGATCTCGTCAAGTTTTGTCGCTATCATGTCGCTTGCCATGACAAGCGCCCCGTTGGGTCCCAGGGCAAAATTATCCATTAGAGTCGCGATGTCAATGTGATCCCGCGAGTCAATATCTGGCTCATAGGGCAAGCTGGCGGCGCCGGGATCCAGATTGAGAGTAGCCGCGAATGCAGAGCTGTCCTTGTACCAGCTAAGCAGCCTGGAAGTAAGGAGCGACTTTCCTGACCCCGCGGTGCCGGTGATAAATATCGCCTTCAAGTTCTGCCATTTGGAAGGGAATCGCTGGCGTATATCTGCTTTACACCATCGTTATTATAGTCGGGCGCTCAACAGCTGCAGGATTGAACTGGCGACTCGTTGCCATTCCTGCTAGCCTGGTGCCCTTCATCATTCTTTGGCTCACCACCGGCGTCTCGCCGCAGGACATTTTCGCCGTTGGACTATTGCCCTTCATCGCGTCGGCAGCAGCCGGGATTACAAAGATAATGCTTCAGGCAGTCCGGTTCAAGTATTTCATAAAACAGTTCATCGGATACAACGTCAGTTCGACAGGCAAGACGATTTCCGCTAGGCTTGCAGGTGAATTCGTGACCCAGACTACGCCATCGTACGTAGGAGGCGAATTCGTAAGAATTGCCTGGCTTTCGAAAAACGGTGTGCCGCCGGGCAAGGCGGCGTGGGTCACTACGATGGAAATCATCGCGGACGTATTTGTTGGTTCCATGCTCGCCTTCATTGCGGGCGGTCTTGCTATCTATAGGGGCGGCGGCGTGGTCGGTCTGGCAGTAATACTTGTCACCATCCCAACGTTTGCCTTCTGGCTCTCCCTGGTGCTCCTTTCGGCAAAACGCAACCTTCGCCTGCCCGCATTCTCGCAGAGGCTAGCCGAACGTTTCATAGCAAAAGAAAAGGCCGAAAAGGCAATAGCCTCTGCAAATTCCGCCATAGCCGACCTCTGCCAAATGAGCAGAGAGAACTTTAATTCAAAGAGGGCAATCAGGACCTTTGCCGTAGGAATCGCCATAACGTTCGTCGCGTTCGCGTTCCAAGGTCTATCGTTCATGGTTCTTGCCAACGGCATAGAGTCAAGGATCGGATTCTTTGATTCGCTCATGGCCACTTCGGCATCGACCTCTGTCGCCAGCCTGCCCATAACGATAGGGGGATCTGGCCTCGCAGAGCTCGGGATCTGGGCATATATCTCAAACCTCAGCGGAATACCAGACCTTGGCACGATAGCCATGGACTCGCAGCTAAACGTCATTATCGCGTGGAGGATAGCGACGTACCACGTGCCCCTTGTCATAATGTGGGTTGCGCTCATGAAGCTCGCGGTTGGCAAAGTCCCGAGCGCTAGCGTCACTACGCCTGCCGAAGGGAACGGCTCTCCCCCCATCACAGGTAACGATAGTAACGATGAAAAGAGTGCAACAAAATAAAAGCGAGAGCAGCGAAAGCTTGCTGTGAAATTCGCTGGCAAAACCGTCGTCATAACGGGTGCTTCGTCCGGAATTGGAAGGCAGTCTGCGATCGATTTTGCAAGAAATGGGGCATCATCAGTAGTCCTCGTATCAAGGTCCGAAAGCAGGCTCTCTTTGGTTGCCGGAGAAATCTCCCGGGTAAATCCCGAATGCAGGGTGCTTCAGCATCCATGCGACGTTTCAGATAAGATCCAGGTGCTGGAGATGGGAAGGCAGGTCCTGGCCCAGATCGGAAGAGTCGACGTACTAGTAAACAATGCCGGATTCGGAATTTTCAAAAAAGTAAGCGACACGACGATTGAGGAAATGGAATCAGTAAACGCTACAAACTATTACGGGATGGTGTACTGCACCAAAGCGTTCCTTGCGTCGATGCTCGACAGAAGGTCGGGCCACATCGTAAACGTGGCTTCTGTGGCGGGCAGCTTTGGAGTTGCAGGGCTTGCGGCATACTGCGGCACAAAGTTTGCAATGCTCGGTTTTTCCGAGTCTCTTTACCATGAGCTAAAGGGAACCGGAGTTGGAATAACAGTCGTAAGCCCGATTGGAGTAAAGACCAACTTTTTTGCCCACGAATCCTTTCGAGGAGGTATGCCCAATTACACCGGCTTTGCGCTGAGCCCGCAGGCCGTTTCAAGGGCGGTCTTGCGGGCCGCAAATTCCCCAAGACTTGAGATAATAGTCCCGTTCTACATGAGGGCTGCTGTCTGGTTCAAGCACACGCTGCCGTACGTTGTCCAGCCAATAACCGGAGCGATATCACGGCGCGGACTGAGGTAGCTAGTCCTCGTCTTCAGACTCTTCGCCTGAAGACGCAGCCGGAAGGTCCGACTCGACGTCCATGAGCTGCAGCTCCTTCAGCTCAAACCTGTAGATGGCCTTCATGTCAAGACCAAACTTTGTCTTGAGGAGTTCAACCAGCTTTGGGCTCAGGTCACCGGTGAAAATACTGATCTTGAATTCATAGACAAAGCCCTTCATGAACTCTGATATCTTCATTGACTTTGGGACCTCAAGGCCCTCGACTATCGTCCTTCCGTCCGGCATGGGCTCGTAGATCTGGATGTCTATCTTGAAATCGTTCTCATAGATATCCAGAATGTAGCCCGTCCTTGCCAATATCCTGGGCTTGCCGAACTGGACGGACTTTATTTCGTCCTCGGCCCACTCTGGCAGCGACTGCTCTTCCTGAGATTCCTTTGCAGCCTTTGTCCTCACCATGCCTGGTACGAGTGCGGTGTGCAAATACCGAATTAATACTTTTCAATGATTCCGCATTTTGCGCATGTCTAGAAAATATTACCACTTGGTTATTCAATTATGACATTTCTGTTTAACGTCAAATCTATCGGCTAGTTGACATGACGAGCTTCAGCAGCAACTGGGTATCGGACAATAAGCAGAACATGTCTGAGAGGATAAAGCAAAGCGTGGGCCCTCAGCAACCACTGAAACCAAGGATAGAGTTTGCCAAGAATAAGATTCAGGTACAGAACCAGAAACTCGAGACGATTCTGGAAAAATTAAGAGGAAAGGAAAAGGCATTATTCAATCAAGTAGTTTCAGCTCTACAGAGGCACGACGCGCAGCAGGGCAAAATGCTCTCAAACGAAATCGCTCAAATAAGAAAGACAAACAAGATGATTTCTCAGCTAAAGATGGCACTAGAACAGATTCAGCTCAGGCTCGAGTCTACCATTGACCTGGGAGACGTGATGGTGGCCATAGGTCCTGCGATGGGCGCATTGACACGAGTCAGGTCTGGCCTGGCAGGCGTGATGCCAGAAGTCGACAGGGAGCTAGGCGAGATAAACGGCGTGTTCAGCGACATCATGATGAGTGCAGGAAGCATGGGCAACAACTCTTTCGCATTTGACGCAAGCGGCGAGGAGGTCGACAAGATCCTGGCAGAAGCAGGAGCAGTGGCTGAGCAAAGAATGAGCGAGAGCTTCCCCGACGTCCCGATAGGGTCTTCGGCAGGCAGCTTCAGGACGTCAGCAGGCGAGCATTCACAATAACTGCTCGTCCCTTCTCTTTTCTTTTTTCAAATTATCCAAGTGCTGTTAGTTCTTTCTTGAGCAACTGATCTCTTTCGCCAGCTCTGGCCACTTTGAAAAATCCGGCTGCTCAGCGTACGGTGACTGATTTTGCCAGATTGCGAGGGTAATCAGGATCCACATTCTTTGCAACGGACAGCTGGTAGGCGAGTATCTGCAGGGGGATCACTTCGACCATTGGATAGAAGGCATCCTGCTTCAGGTGAGGTATCTGGACCCAGTGGTCGTAGACTTCGTCATTGCTGTCTGATATCCCGATGACTGTGGCTCCCCTTGCCTTTATCTCGTGTGCATTGGAAATCGTGTCGCCAAAAGTCGCGTCATGGGGATTGAGAATTATAACGAACGTGTTCTTCTCCATCAATGCCAGTGGGCCATGCTTCAGCTCGCCGGCAGCAATTCCTTCGGCATGGACGTACGCGAGCTCTTTCAGCTTTAGCGCGCCTTCGAGGGCTATTGGGTAGTGCAGCGATCTACCGAGCAAATAGATGTCAGTCGAATCCTTCATCTGTTCGGCAATCTTCATGATGCTCTCTTGGCTGGCAATAACCTGTTCAACGGCTGTCGCAAACTCGGCTCTGGATGTTTCAAGGCAGCCGTTGCAGAGCCTGTCGGTGATATTGTAGACCAGAGCAAGCTGCCCGGTAAAGCTCTTTGTTGCAGCAACACCAATCTCTGGACCACAATTGGTCGACAGGAATGCATCGCTGTACCTGGCAAGCGATGAAGTGGTGACGTTGACTATGGACAGAATCTTGGCTCCCTGGCCCTTGGCGAGCCTGACAGAATCCAGGACATCGGCGGTTTCACCGCTCTGGGAAATTGCCAGAAGGACAGAATCGCTATCAACCGATGCTAGCGCGTATTGCGACTCGCTTGACATTACGGTCTCTGCCCTAACCTTGCCAAACCTTGCCAGCATGTGCTTGAAGATGAGAGCAGAATGATAGCTCGTGCCGCTTCCAGTGATGTAGATGTTCTTTGCCCCTGCAAGGATGCCGCAGAATTTCTGCATGACCTCTTCTTCCTGCCTTCCGGCGTGAACTACGGTCAGCCTCTGGTCATTGATCTCTTTGATAGTGTAATGAGCATACTTGCCCTTGTCAATGTCGCCCAGCTCCCACGCTACCTGGGTTATGGGATGAGCTACAGGCGCGCCTTCGAAATCAAAGATCTCGAGCTTTGTTTTGTCGACGATGCAGATATCTCCATTCTCCAGGAATATCGCCTTGTCGGTGTACTGTAGAAAGCCAAGCACGTCGCTTGAGACAAAGTAGCCATCGTTAGCGACACCGATGATCAGCGGCTCTTCGAATCTGGCGCCTGCTATGGTGCCGTCTTCAAAGACTGCAACAAACGCAAAATTGCCCTTGAGTTTCTTGCAAGTCTGCATCATGGCCTCTTTGGTTCCCCTGCCAAGGCTGACTTCGAGGAGATGGGCAATCACTTCGCTGTCAGTCTCACTCGCAAACATGTGGCCTGCGCGCATCAGCTCTTCCTTCAGTTCCTTGTAATTTTCGATAATGCCGTTGTGAACTACCGCAACATCCTTTCTGCATGCAGAATGAGGATGTGCATTGCTGTCAGTTACTCCTCCATGGGTCGCCCAGCGCGTGTGCCCTATGCCTATCTTGCCGGACATTTCGCTCATGTTGAGGCTCTTGTTTACCTCAAGTACTTTGCCGGTTCCTTTGCGGACCAGGATGTTGCCGCCATCAATGGTGGCCACACCTACGCTGTCATATCCGCGGTATTCCATTTTCTTCAGGCTGTCAACTATTATCGGCGCAGCAGAATTCCTGCCTTTGTATCCTATGATTGAGCACATAACGTATTGCGATAACGAACGGGAAACAACTTTAAAATACTTATTCAATAGCGAAAGACACCATTACGTCAAATAATATAACGGTTCCAGAACGTCAAAAACAAGGTAATTTCGTACCACTACATATTGTTATATAGTGGTATGATGAACCTTTTTCGTGGAAAAAAAGCTCGTTTCAGAGCAAGAAGACCAGGCTTCGGTCAAGAAAATAGTAGTATTCAAGGATGTTGCCAGAATGAGGATTCTGTCAAATCCTGTCGCCTGGAGAATTATGGAACTTTTGTCAAAGGGTCCAATGTACCCGGCGCAGGTCTCAAAGGAATTAAAGATCTATGAACAGAGCGCCTATTACTATATCCGCAAGCTGGTGACCATAGGCGCGGTCGAGGAGGCCGGGAGGAATTTTGTCAGGGGAGGCACCGCGCGCCTATACAGGGCTGCAAGCCCGTCCTTTGGGATAGAGATGGACTGGGGAGAAACGAAACTTGCACCCCGGAGCGAAGCCCGGCACCATGCATACGCGAGAAGGTTCTTTCAGGATCATGTAGGCGACGACGGATCATTCAAGGGACTATTGGTAGTGGGCGCGCCTGATCCGCACGGCCCTTACAAGTCTTCAGCAAGGGATGGCCACTATGCAGTGCACCTTGCTTTCTTTCTGGGAAGCATAACCAATGCCGCCCCTTCGGAATTTGTGGTAAAGCTAGACGCAGATGCAAAGGCGGAGAAGGTCCTGACCGGGAACAACCTGATCCCAATAGGAGGGCCTGGCACAAACATCATAACCGCAGAATTCAACAAGTACCTGCCGATAAGATTTGATGAAAAGAATTTCTGGTCGGGGCTTGTCGAGGAAAAGTCAGGCAAGCGGTACGGCCTGGACAACCACGGACTCATTGCAAAAATAAAGAATCCTTACGACCCCAGTTCGAGCGTAATAGTCGTGGCAGGGGTCAGGTCGGCCGGGACAAAATCCGCCGTAATAGCGCTTACGAATTACAGCGAGGAGGTTCTAAAGATATACAACGGCGAAGAAGAGTGGGCGCTGGTTGTTCAGGGTTTTGACATGAACTCTGATGGGAAAATAGACCACGTAGATGTTGTCAGCCTATGACGCAGCAGTCTGTTCGCCTGCGGCAGCGGCGGCTGGAATTTCAATGTGCAACAGGATCTGTGATTCTTCTCCGGCCCTGACGAGGTAGCCGGGAATGTTGACCTTTCTGTTGCCTATCGACACATGGCCGTGGCTGACTATTTGCCTTGCCTGATACGGGGACTTTGTGCTGACTTTTTTCATCACAATAGTCTGCAGCCTGCGCTCGAGCAGGTCTTCCACCTTGAGGTTCAGGATGTCATCAAGCGTCGCCCCTTCTTTGACAAGCCCGAGCCGATTCAAAAAGTTAAGCAACCTCTTCTCCTTCTCACTTCTTGCTTCTGTCGAGAGCGCCAGAAGCGCGCGGGCCTGGTTCCTTATCCTGGCGACTTCGGTCTGAGCTCTCCAGAGCTCTCGCTTGTTTCGCAGGCCATAGGATCCCATTACGTACAATTCTGCGTTGAGCTGGTCTGTCGTCCAGATCATCCTGGGCCTGTGGTATAATTTCTTGGCTTTACGAGGATCTCCCATCTAGCACCACACTACTTTTTGGCCGGCTCCTTGGCCGGTGCTGCTGGCTTTGCGCCAGCTGCTGGAGCTGCCGCACCTGCGGCTGGCTTTGCACCCGCGGCAGGAGCAGCCGCTGGCTTGGCATCCTTGGCTTCCGCTGCCGGGGCTGCCGCGCCGGCTGCTGGCGCTGCCGCTCCGGGAGCGCCAGGCGCGCCGCCGGGCAATAGTTTTACCTTCTTCACTCCAACTGCACCTCCTTTCCTGCCGGTTGTCCTGGTGCACTGACCCCTTACTCTGAGGCCAAACATATGCCGGTAACCTCTCCAGCTCATCACATTCTTTTCCCTATCAATGTCGTTTGAAGCTGCAAAATCGAGATCTGATGTAATAAGGTGGCTGTTTGAGCCCGTGTCCGTGTTTTTCCGCCTGTTAAGATACCAGTCGGGCATCCTTGCAGTCCTCGGGTCCGCGATTGCTCGCTCTATTTCCCGGATTTCATTCTCTGTGAGGAAACCCACCCGCATGTTGGGGTTAATGTTAAGCGACTGGGTAAGGACTTGAGCAAAGTTGTAGCCGACGCCTTTGATCTCGCTTATCGCGACGATCAATTTCTTGCCGCCTTCAATGTCCTTGCCTGCAATTCTCAAAATGTGTTTGTACTCGGCAGCGGCCAAATCAGTTATCACGAAACAATATTCGGCAATAAAAACCATGCTGGGTGGTGCGAAATGTTCGTTGCAATATTTTCTAGAACAGACCACCTGTAAGGAACCGTGGCACTTGATCCGTTTCCCAAGACGCTAATTGTATGGTGCGTCCTCCATGTAAAACATTATAAGCTTATGGCGTCCAACGTTATTTGAGAAAGTGACCGTAAAGAAGGACAGCGAGCATGCAAGGCTCGTCGTACCAAAATCTCAGGCAAAAACAAAGGATGAATTGGTTTTTGAAGAATACAAAAGACAGCTCGAACTTGCAATTGAGAACCATTGAAATCTGACAAACTTTAAACTTGTCGTGTGTAGGTTCCAACAACTTTAAGGACTCGAACCACTAGGTTACTTTGGGCTCATCCTAATCTTTTTTCCATGGTCTCTAATAGATCGTCCAATGGTACGCTTTTCTTGCCGCTATCTGTCATTTTCATTAGCGTGGCGAAAACTATCCTCATGTCTTTTAGACAGTTAGGGCATAACCTAAACTCAGGGTGCTCTCTAATGTTACCAATCCTGCATAGAGAGCACTTGGCCACATGCAGCATGAATTGGTGTGATTGAAAAGGTTTGCGTACAAATTGTAAGTACCTAATGGCTCAGGAGGGGCACCCTCTCTCCACCGTGGAGACCCGATATTACCTTTGAAGGCTGGTAAGACTATCCTTACAAATCTTCAGACTCTGTGCTCCGAGCGCACTTAGGTAAGAGTGACAAAACCTAACCTAGCCGTCATCATAGCTACCTGTTGTTTGGTTTTGGAATTTAGCGCCTTTTCTTTTTCCAAGATTGTTAATGTCTGCAACCATAGAACCTTTAAATTTGCGACAACACCCCGAGACTCCATTTCATTATGAGTCTAAAGATTGAAGAAACCGTCCGCCGCTCGTACAGTTCAAAACCAAAGTACGATGAAATCATGCCAGGAGTTCCGGAGGACCATAAACAGCTGCGAACTCTGGGAGATCTATTAAAGATAAACTACAAGCATGCCAGAGTCGAAGAGCAGCTGCGGGGAAACCTGATCGCAAAGTTGCGAAAAGGTGAGCACCCATATCCCGGCATTATTGGATATGACGAAGATGTCGTCCCAGCAGTAAACAGGGCCATACTCTCGGGCCACGACATGCTGCTGGTGGGCCAGATAGGCCAGGCCAAGACGAAGATAGCAGAAGCGATAGCAAAGAACCTGCTCTCCCCCATCCCGGTAGTAAGGGGCACCATTACAAGCGACATTCCAACGACCCTTCCCGAGGATCAGCTCATCGCGCTCTTGTCGGACTCGGAGGTCTCTCGGACGCAGCCAGAATTCGTAGTGTCTCCGGAATGCGAGGAGATCATCAGGGCAAGCAAGCTCGAGACCGGCATTGACTGGATCAGTGGGGAGGACCGATACAAGTACATATTGTCTACTCCTGACATTTCCGTCAAGGATCTTGTCGGCCAGATCGACGCGATCAAGATCGCCAAAAAAGGTGTCGAGCTCTACAGCATAGAATCGTATTCTGCAGGACAGTTGCTTCAGGCCCGGCACGGGATCCTTTGCATAGACGAGCTGCCCGTCCTGGACCCGCGCAAGCAGGTATCGCTGCTGAGCGTCCTTCAGGAGGGCAAATTCACGACAGGCGCGTACCCGGTGGTATTCAAACCAGATGTCCGGATAATCACCACCGCAAACCCGATCGACTACACACACTCTGGCAAGATAATCGAGCCACTCTTTGACAGGCTCAGAAGCCACATCGACACTCATTATCCAAGGACCGTCGAAGACGAGATGTTGATAATAGTGCAGGAATCAAGGATAGCCGAACCCGAAAATGCAATGCTTCCGGTCTTTATGGTCAGGGCGATAGCCAAGGTGACCCAGGGGGCGCGAGCGCACCATGACGTTAACCATGACAAAGGAGTAAGCGTCAGGATGTCCGTGCATTCGATGGAGATGATCATCGGAGAGGCAGAGCGCACCCGTTCGGTCATTCACGGTGTCAAGGCCATACCGAGATTCTGCGACATCACCTGCATACACCAGTCATCCAAGTTCGAGCTCGCAGAAATGGAAGACACCAGGGAAAACAGGAGGAACATACTGAATTCCATCATAGACGGAGTCTTGAAAGAAGTATCTCTGGAATATGTCCAGAAGGTGCCGGCCGATCAGGTCACTAAGATAAAGAACGAGTTTGCAAAGAACAAGGCGTTCCAGGTTTCTCAGGTGGTAGTCGGTTCGGGCGGCAAGAGAGGCGATTCTGACTATGAGTCGCAACTCGCAAAGTTCCCGGGACTGCGACAGGCAATAAACGAGACCATCGCTTCTGTGAAGGAAGAACAAAAGCAGCTGGTAGAGCGGGCAAAGCAGATGGGAATAAAGAGTGAAACCATCGCGCTCACTCCTGATCTGGACGGCGAATTCACCGCGTCTGTGGCCGAGGTGGTTCTCGAGGGCCTCCGCCACATTCAGCCGCCGGTGCTGGACAAGAAGGACAACAGCTATGGCCTCGCCCAATAGCGCGCCTGGAAGCAAGAAATTTCTTTACTTTCCTCTTGATAAGGAAGGCCAGGAGCAGCAACAGCAGCAGAACCAGCGCGAGCAAGAGCTGCCAAGAGACGTGCTTGACCGGCTTCTTAAGGGGCTCGGGAGGGAAGCGCTAAGGGAAAAAACTCCGAGCCTTCAGGAACTGGAGCAGGCTCTGCAGTCATCACTGTCTGCTTCTCAGGATCAGGAATCAAAGCAGGGATCAGAGTCTCGATCAGATTCCCGGGGCGACAAGGGAGACGACTCCGGGATGCCGCTTGTAAGGCAACTGATTCAAAGAGGCTACCTGAAGGACTCGCCAAAGTGGCTAAGCGCTAAGGGTTTCACGTCGATCGGCGGCAGAATTCTTTCAGACGTAATGAAAGCGCTAAAGGCGGGGGAGTACGGGATGCACGAAACGCAGGACCTGGGCAGCGGTTCGCTTATCCTTGACACGAGCAAAAAGTACGAGCCCGGCGATGACATACGACTGCTAAACGTTCCAAAGTCACTACTGAATGCAATCCAGAGAACCTTGAGGGAGGGGGGCAACATCAAGCTGCCGCTGCCCATCGAAGTCGACGACTTTGAAGAGTACGAGACGATGAAAGAGGTGAGGGTAGCCGTGGTCTATTGCATAGACCTGAGCTCTACTATGCGGTACTCCACCATGTACGGCGACATGAGCAGGATAGAAGCTGCAAAGCGCGCACTATGGAGCCTGTACCTTTTGAACCGCAAGTTCTTTCCGTCAGATACCGTCTACATCGTGGGCTTTGGAGCCCTTGCATCCAAAGTCGTGCCGCAGGACATACCATACCTAAAGACCTTTGAGCCAGGCGCTGACTTTTTACACTACACGAACTACCAGGCGGCGTTCCGTCTGGCGAGCAAGCTACTTCAAAAAGACGGAGCGCTTAACAAGAGAATAGTCCTTGTGACAGACGGGCACCCAAGCGCCTGCTTTATCGACGAT
This sequence comes from Nitrososphaera sp. UBA210, assembly GCA_002494895.1. Taxonomy (GTDB): domain Archaea; phylum Thermoproteota; class Nitrososphaeria; order Nitrososphaerales; family Nitrososphaeraceae; genus Nitrososphaera. The sequence goes on along the minus strand of DADA01000062.1, from coordinate 6,869 downwards.
AAAAGCGAGCAGGACAAGATACTGTCGCAGAGACCATACTCGCATTTCTACACGCCTGACAGAGAAACGATCGATACCGTGAAGCAGAATCACAGCATGGACCTTGATGTCGCGTCTGGCGAGCTCGTGTACCTGTGCTACAGGTACCGGCAGGTTGATCAGTACATTGGCGAGCGAACAATAGTCGAAGCGAAGAAATGCCATTCCATGAAAATTGACATCGACACGATAATGATAAGTGAAGAGGATTCCCTGTTGGGCTACGTCAATGAAATGGAAAAATACGTGAAGGGCAGATCATACTACATCAACCCTGCCGACATTGACAAGGTCTTGCTTACGGATTATTTGAACAACAAAAAACAAAAGACGATCAGAGCCAGCTCTCAGTGGTAGGGAAACGTGGATAAGCTTAATATACAGACGAGATTTTGCTTTGCATAAGCAACGAATCATGCTGATCATCTTTGATGTGGAAGGCGTCTTGCTCAATGCGGAATACCTTCCAGTTCTTGCGCAGATAAAGGGTCCAAAGAAAGAAAAAGAGATCTGGGACATCACTAATGCAGGCATCCGGGGCCAGATTGACTGGGAGGAGGGCCTGCGGCGACGCGTTCACGCGCTTCGCGGGATAACATACGAAGATGCGAAAAAGATAGGCGAGAGCCTGCCTCTTATGCCGGGAGCCAAGGAGCTCTGCTCTGCGCTCAAAAAGGCAGGATGGAAGATGATTGCAGTCTCGGGAGGTTTTACGATAATCACTGATAGGCTCAAAGAAGAGCTCGGGATCGACAAGATATTCTCAAACCAGCTGGTGTTCAATGATGGCAAGCTGGAAGATGTGGTGATGCACGTGACTTCTGACAAGGCAGCAGCCGTGAGGTCGACCATAAAAGAATGGGGATTCAGAAAGGAGGACATTGTCGTTGTAGTCGACGGAGCAAATGACTTGAAACTGTTTGCTCTGGCCGGCTTTACGGTTGGTTTCTGCCCGGTCGATGTAGTGAGGGAAAAGGCCGACGAAACTATCGACAAGCGTGACCTGAGCCTCCTACTACACTTGCTAAAAAAAAAATTCGGAGAGACCGTATTGATTAATGCCACTTCCGGCAGAAGGCAATAGGATAACCGACCCGTTTTTTAACCGCCATCGTCATTACCCGCCATATTGATAAAGATAATTCCCATTATGATTGCCTCTGACATAAAGAAGGGAGACGATCTTGGTGCCATCATTGCCGATGCTGCCAAGCGGAACAGCCGCAGGATTCTCGACGGGGACATTATGGTAATAGCGCAAAAGATCGTCTCAAAGGCGGAGGGGCGCATAGTCGATCTCCGTACCGTCCGCCCAGGCAGGATGGCAAACAAGCTGGCGACGGAGCAAGGAAAGGATCCGCAAGTGACAGAAGTCATATTACGTGAGTCCGCATCTATCGTGAAAGCAAAAAGCGGGATCATTATCAGTGAAACGAATCACGGCTTTGTGTGCGCCAACGCCGGAGTGGATCAGAGCAACGCGGAGGGCAAAGAGTCTGCCGTCCTGCTTCCAGCAGATCCTGACAGATCTGCGCGCCGTCTTTCAGATTCAATTGAGAGGAAAACCGGCGCAAGAATAGCCGTAATCATCGCGGACACGTTTGGCAGGGCGTTTCGCATCGGACAAACAAACACGGCGATCGGAGTCGCAGGCATCAAGCCGATCAAAAGCTACATTGGAAAACGCGACATGTATGGGAGAAAATTGCTAGTGACTGAAATCGCGATTGCCGACGAAATAGCTTCTGCCGCGGAACTAGTCATGGGCAAATCTGAACGGATTCCCGTGGCAATAGTCCGCGGATACGGTTTTGAAAAGGTATCAGATGCGACAATTCGCGACCTAATAAGACCGAAGAAAAGTGACCTATTCAGGTAGATTCGCTTTTCCTCAATCTAAAAAGTGCGTCGCCTCGAAATGAAATGACGTTATTTGTGAGAAACGAATACATTTATTACAAACAATCTGTATTTTTATTAACGTTCGTTGTCATGAGCACCTCAGCGACAAAGTCGATCGACGCAAGGGGGCTTTACTGCCCAGAGCCCGTTTTCCGCACCAAAATGGAGATTGAGCGGCTGAAGATAGGCGATGTTCTAAAGGTGGTAACCGACGACCCTGAATCCGAGGAGGACATATCAAGATGGGTGAACCGCAATGGCCATCAGTTGCTGTCGTTGAACAAGTCCGAGAAGGAACTCGAGTTCTTGATAAAGAAGGCGAAATAGAATGACTATTGCAGTAGCGAGCCGTAATCTAGTCGAACGCATAGGTCAGACACCTATGGTGGAGCTAAAGTCGTTTGCAACAAGGAATGTAAAGTTTTATGCAAAGCTAGAGTGGCATAACCCGTTTGGCTCTGTAAAAGACAGGGCTGCGTACTGGATGATCAAGGACGCTGAAAAAAAAGGCGTTCTGAAAAAGGACAAGAGCATAATAATCGAACCGAGCTCGGGCAACACCGGCATTGCACTGACGGGGATTGCTAGCGCTCTTGGCTATAAGGTGGAAATAGTGATACCTGACAAAGTCAGTGAAGAAACCAAGGACATACTGCGCCACCTGGGTGCGACGCTGCACGAGACTTCTGACGACCTCTGTCCTCGCGTGGGGGCAGGGACAGACCAGAGTATCGCTCTTGCCAAGGCCATCTCAAAGCCGCGTCCGGACATCTACTACATGCCAAACCAGTACGAAAACGATTCCAACTTTCTGGCCCATTATGAAAGCACAGGTCCGGAGATCTGGAAGCAGACTGACGGGGCAGTCACTCATTTCGCTACAGGCTGCGGAACAGGAGGCACGATCACTGGCACCGCGACATTTCTAAAGGAAAAGAACAATAACATTAAAGTCGTCGCGGTCCAGGCGCAAAAGAACCATATGCTGCAGGGATTGCGCAATTTTGAAGAATCTTCGATGCCAGACCTATTCAAACGCCGTGAAGGTGTTGTCGACAAGTGGATAACGGCTACTAACAAGGACTCCTTTGACGCGGTACGGAGGCTCGCCGAAACGGAAAACATGCTCGTAGGACCTTCATCAGGCTCTGTAGCGACAGCCATGCTGCAGACCGCGCAGGAGCTGGATAACGGGGTGGTCGTCGGCATCTTTGCGGACGACGGCAGAAAGTTCAAGAGCCTTTACGTGAAGGAGAACATCATGAGCGAGCAGGAATACGACACGGCTCTCAAGAATGCAAAGCACATGTCAGAGCTGGCATACCATCTTTAGGAATTCACAATCTAACCGCAGAAACGACTATTTCTTTGTCGTCTTTTGCTCCGAGAGCCATCTTTCGACATCAATAGCTGCCATGCAGCCAAACCCAGCTGCTGTCACTGCCTGCCTGTACCTGTGATCGTGAACATCACCGGCAGCGAAAACCCCCTCGACGCTGGTCCTAGTGTGATCTTTTAGGACAACGTAGCCCTTGTCGTCCAGCTGCAACTGACCCTGAAAAATCGCAGTATTTGGTTCGTGTCCAATGGCCACAAAAAGGCCACCCGCGGTAATTGACTTTTCTTTGCCGCTATTGATGTCTTTGACAAGCACGGTTGCGACTTTCTTGTCTCCCTTGATGTCAGAGACAACGTTATTCCACAGAAACTCTATTTTGGGATTCTCCAGCGCCTTGTCTTGCAGGATCTTGCTTGCACGAAGCGACTCGCGCCTATGCACTATTTTTACGGATTTGCCGAACTTTGTAAGGAACGTGGCTTCCTCTATCGCGGTGTCCCCGCCGCCGACTACTACAATGTCTTCGCCTTTGAAGAACGGGCCATCGCATGTCGCGCAATAGGACACTCCCCTGCCGCTAAACTGTTGCTCCGCTGGTATTCCCAGCTTGCGCGGCGAAGCACCCGTGCAGACAATGACGGCCTCCGCGCTGTAGGTCTCTGAATGCGTCGTGATCGCGAATGGCCTCTCCTTGAAGTCGACCTTTATCACTTCGTCATCGACTACCTTGCCTCCAAACCTCTCGGCCTGCTGGCGCATGTTCATCATCAGTTCGGGACCAAAAATCCCGGTTGGAAATCCAGGATAGTTCTCTACTTCACTCGTAGTCATTAACTGGCCCCCTGGCAGTGTGCCGGAAATTACGAGTGTGGATAGCCTGGCCCTTGACGTATAAACGGCCGCGGTATACCCTGCGGGCCCTGAGCCGATTATTACAACATCGTAATGATTCTGATTAGCGGAACTCTGTGATTGCTCTCCAGACACGTACAAAATGACAAGTCAAATACCTCTTAATAATCCGTTCGGAATAGGATCATTTAGAGGTCTATCGTGAACGAATTTCAAGAAAGTGTCATGCAAGGATCAAGAACTTGAAGCATGCTCTCAAGCGGACGAGAACTTGGTGCTACTAGCTTTTTATTTTGAATTTACTAACCAGCTGAGTATGCATGCGACAGAATTTCGGTTTTTCAACTTGCGTCCTTATCAGGTCTTCTTGCCAGTGGGAGTTGTAAAGGCGGCAATCCTTGTCGTCGCAGAAAGGCTCCCCATCAGTGGCAAAATAGAACAACGCCTGTATCGCATAGCCAGCCGCTGCTTCTGTCATCCGCCCATCATCGTAATCAATGAACTTGCCGGCAAACTGACTTTTCAGGCTTGCAAGATCCTGAAATCCAAGGACTTGCATAGAGTAGAATTCTCTGGGTTTTGCAGGCGCTTCAACTATTCCGGGAATGGAAACAATGGATGGCGTTCCGCAAATTACGGCGCGGCCGTGATACCGCCAATCCTCCTCAGCAAACGTGCACGTCATGAGGTGCGTAAACACCAGGTGAACATGATCCGCGTGGCTTTCATTGTCAGAGATCGATTGTGCAAGGGTCCTCTGCAACATGAATCCATCATGCAGCGGCATCGCATCAGGCGCTAGCTCCTGCTGCCCGGACTGCTTCTCGACTGGCTGCTTTAGGTCAGATATTCTTGTTTTATCAATCGCGCTTTCTCCGGCATCCCAGTGCATCAGGAATGGTTCGCGAACGTCAACTTCACATCTTCCGAAAAGCTCTTTGACCTCCAGTTTTACTTTTTCAATGCGAAGACCGTCGTCGCGATCATTGCGATAGATATGGATGTACTTGAAATCCAATCCTCCAAGAAAAGTGGGCGATGAAGATAAAAGTTTACTTGACCTTCAGCCTTGGCGGGTTGGGCATCTCTTTGAGCTTGCCCAGTGCTACCTCGGCAGCCTTTTTGCCAGAGAGAAGCATCGAACCAAACGTCGGACCCATTCTTGGAAGGCCATGAGTTTCGGTTACCGACATGCCAGCGGCGATGAGCCCTGGAAATACCTCCCCAGTGTAGTTAACAACTGCGTCTTCGCTTCCCTCAACCCACATCGGATCCATGCCTTTCCACTTCACATACCCCCTGTCCATCAGGCGCTTTACTGCGACAGAATCATGGCCTGACGCATCGATCACTATCTTGCTTTCAAGAGCAACAGGATCGACGCAAGTGATGTTCCTAGGCAATGCTGACACGGGCATCCAGTTAACGACGACACCACCAACGCGCTTGTTCTTTAGCACAAGGTCGTCGAACTTGGTCAGCTGAAGAAATCGCACACCAGCGTCGCATGCGGCACTGATCAGCTTCGAACAGGCTTCAGGTCCCCAAGTGGCGAAGAGGCCATCGCTTATCCTTCTGTACTTTACTCCAAGCTCATCCCAGACTTTCTGAGCCGGGGCTCTTACGGTCACCGGGTTCATCATGTATCCGCCGACCCAGTAGCCGCCACCGATGTAATTGTTCTGCTCGACTATGAGCGTCTTGACGCCAGATTTTGCGATCTCTCTGCCCGCACTCAATCCCGCGGGGCCGGCTCCAATAATTATCACGTCAGAATCGGTATACTCACGCATAGTTTCATTGAACATGTCTGCAATAGTACGAGTGATCTCTTTCTCGCTGACGTCAGCAAATATCTTTGACATACGAGATACCTTCTTCTCCTATGGTTATTAATAGATTTTCAGCTAGGCAAACATCTCTACAAAGCCCTCATAGGCTTTGCGGATTTTGAACTGCTTTGGAGGGTTCTTGAATCCATACGCACAGATCACTTCTGCTGCTTTTGCTCCTTTCGCGCCAGCTATTGCTCGAACCACGTCAAGCAGCACATTCCCCGCATTTGCCCCGTCGCTCGTCCTCAGAGTAAGGTCCATGACTATGCTGCTGCCGAGAAAGCCATCGCTTGACATCCAATAATAGCTGTTCCGCGAGTCTCCGAGAAAATCCGTATACTCTGTCGTGCCGGCGACTGACTCGAATCTGTAAGGTGCCTCCATTCCTATGGAGCTCGTTTTCATTGCGCGCTTCATCATCCTTACCCGCTCGTCCATCGTGTTCTTGGTCTCAGCACTTCCGCCAACGTCTAGCTGGTAGCTTTTCTTCACGTGAACGCCGCGCTCGACCATGAAATCAATCATTGCCTTGTGGAATGCCGTTCCTCCGAACTGACTAAGAAGGTCGTCACCCGCGAGCACCAGCCTTTTTTGCGCGAACTGCCTCGACAAGGTGGGGTTAACCGCCACTCTCGCCGGGGTCGCGTTGACAAAGGAAACTCCTGCCTTGAGCGCCGCCTTGGCGTAGTCGGCGGAGCTCTTGTCCATACCCGAAGAAACAAGGTTCAGCGCAACTTGGGCTCCCGACTCTTCCAGTTCGCGTGTAAAATCGCTTGCAGATACAGTCTCCGGATTTTGCAACTTGGTTTTGGTGTCAGTCAATATCCCCGGGCGTATGCCTACCTTCAAATTCTTTTTCGGCCCAGATCCGTGTTTGCCCGCTACGTCTCCAACAGACCTGC
>DADA01000044.1 GCA_002494895.1 Nitrososphaera sp. UBA210 | reverse complement strand
AGTGTAGGGCGGTAGCAGTATTACTGCTATCATGTAAATACCAAACACTAATGCATGTAAGATTATCGAGGCAAACCAAGACCATCTTTCTTTTTTCAGGATGCCAATGCTTGCTATCACACTGAAAATGAACAACCCACCTTGAGCAAGAAATAATGAAAAAGTCAGGGTCAGGTATGAAACCGCGTCTAACTGGGGTCTGTCGGGACTCGGGTACCTGAAAGCAACTTCAAGGGGGTCTCGCGTAAGTCGATCATACACAGCCTGAATTAAGGCGGGCGACAAAGCCGAAAATGTGAGAATCGCCAGAATAATGACAGCAATGGGTCGTCTGCGCGTGGCTGTTTCTGTCGTAGGGGCCTATGCCGCATAGGTTCAGATAAGGTTATTGCAGTCGTAATAGCTCCAACATTAGAATGTCAGCAAATCAAAAGGTAAGTGTCGCTTGGCAGATTGTATTCACATTCGTACCGATTCTAGACTTGTGGGCATTCTACAGAATCAGAAGATTGCAAAAATACGTACTCTGGGTCATTTTACCAATGATAGCTTTGTCTATCTCTATCGCTTCGTACTACTTTTATGTCATAACAAAAGAGCTAATAGATGGTGCGTTGAGATATGACAATAGCACTTCAGATTCTAACAATGGCACGCAGGTCGCGGTTTCAAGAGTAATACCAGAGCAAGGTTCTTTTCGAGAAGTCTCTGACTCGAGTAATATCGCCTTTATTGGTGCAGGCATAGGTTTTCAAGGTCTCTCAATCTACCTGATAATCAAATGGTCGAGACAGCATAATCGCAGTTTTGGCACGCCTGCCTGAAGTCATGTGAAAAACGTCAGAAATGAATATGGTGCATGACGTAATTCGCAAATCCAAAGGACAATTGTCCTCAGGACGGATGACGCTTTCTGATCCGATTGCCTCAGACGTTGTAACGATTTCGGCGACAGGCATGCGGCGGGACGAAGCTTTGTGCCGGATTTCAATCTCGTACCGTCCCGCAGAGGTGTTGTTTGAGGCCGATCATCAATCAAGACTTGAAATATTGTCCTACTTTGGACGCAATTCGCATCGAAACACGCGAAGAGAGCGCTCTCTGGAGCTATTCTTATATCCAAGCGTGCAATGCTACGCTTGTTGGCAACGACGGGATATTGTGTAAAATGCAAAGCAAAGAGGGAAATGAAAGGCGAGAGAGCTGTAGTTATGAAAAACGGGCGTAATGCAATGACAGGAACATGCTCGGTCTGTGGGACCAAGATGTTCAAGATCGGTGGCGGCGGAAGCGGGAAAGCAAAGGCCAAGGCCAAATCCGGTGCCAAGAAAAAGTCGAAGGCAAAGAAAAGAAAGTAACGATAACGACGCGGGGACCTAGGTGACACCTAGGCGCCTTTTTTCTGTCTTTTTTTCACATCGTTTGTACCAGATAGCATACCCCCTCCCCCCGCGGTGTGTTACTTGTTATATAGCTCTATTAGAAAATATAGCGCAGGATGACCGATTCGAAAAATGTGGTAGAACTGGAAATAGAAGACATTGAGGGTATCGGGCCAACCACTGCCCGCAAGATGAAGGAAGCAGGAATAAGCTCTGTGATGGAGCTGGCTACAACTGTGCCGGATGAACTCGCTTCAGACCTAGGTGGCTCAAAGGAAACTGCTGCCGCATTTATCATTGCAGCACAAAAATTGCTGAGGGACAGCGGACTGCTTGATAATGAATTCACTACCGCAGACGTTGAGCTTGAAAAAAGAAAGGCTTTGCTGCGATGTACCACGGGGGCGAAGGTTCTGGACGAATTGCTGCTCGGTGGTATAGAGACACAGGCTATCACCGAATTCTACGGGGAATTTGGCAGTGGCAAGAGCCAGATATGCCACACATTATGCGTTACATCCCAGATGCCGGTGGAAGCCGGAGGACTGGACGGAGGAGTCATACTGATAGATACAGAAGGAACATTCAGGCCCGAAAGAGTGGATCAGATAGCCAGGGCAAGGGGCATTGATTCAGACGAGGTATTGAAGAAGGTGGCGATATGCAAGGCGTATAACAGCAGCCACCTTGAGCTTATAATAAAATCGATGGGCAAGTACATCGATGACTTTAAGGCGAGAATGATAATCATTGACAGCATCATTTCGCTCCATCGAGCCGAGTTCGCTGGCAGGGGAACGCTTGCCGACAGGCAGCAGCGCCTGAACGGCATCATGCACAAGTTGGTGAGAATCGCGGAAATCTACAATGTCGCGATCGTGATAACGAACCAGGTGCAATCTACGCCAGATACGTTCTTTGGTGATCCGACCAAACCCGCAGGCGGAAACATAATCGGGCATGCATCGACATACAGAATATACCTTAGAAAGGCCGGCACTGACAGGATAGCAAAGATGATAGACTCGCCTTATCATCCTTATGACGATGTCAGATTTACTGTAAATGAGAAAGGCATCGACGACACAGATCAGGATGCTCCCGCCAAGAAAAGGTCGTCAAAGGAAAAGGACTCGGAAGAATAGGCTAGAGAAACTTTTTCTCCGCCTCTTTTAATTTTGTTTCGTCGCCGCTGTACTTGATCAGCTGCGACAGTTTATCCTGGGCCTTGCCCGTTCTTATCGAGTCTCTGACCAGTTCCACCCCTTCCTTGAAATCATCCGCGATTTTGCCAAGAACAAGGGCAGCAGATGCATTCATTATGACAATGTCTTCCTTTTCTCTTGGCGCCTTGCCGTATATCGTTTGAAGAGTCGCGCTTATCGATTCATTTTTTGAGCTGACAATCAGCTGTTCTGGCTTGGCGAGAGGCATCCCAAGGACCTTTGGGTGCAGGCGCAGCCTCTTGGTCTGGCCGTTGCTCGTTGTCCACAGGACGTCATTTTCACAGGTGTT
>DADA01000003.1 GCA_002494895.1 Nitrososphaera sp. UBA210 | reverse complement strand
GGCGCGATACGGCGGCTGCATCGCAGCTGCTGCAGCAGGCAAACATCGAATTCACCGATGGCAGCTATGTAGCAGCCAGGGATTCTGCAGAGGATGCCGTTGCCGCAATAGGAAGTTTGCCGCCGCGGCCTGAAATGCCACTTTTTGTGATCGTGGCTGCGGCCGTTGCCGCGGGAGGTGGAATAGGCGCGTTAGTCCTGCTGAGGATGAGAAAGCCAAAGCCGATAGCACCCCAAAAGCGGGCTCCAGAGCAACCAAGAGCGGTTCAGCAGCAAAAGGAAGAAAATAACTCACGGAGCGAATCAGCCGTTGAACTAGACTCTCGTACGAAAGAGCAGGAATTGCTTCCCGGCTCACTACCAAAGACAGTCCGCGAGTACGATTCTGCCATTTCGGCCATACCCGAATCGCAGCTGGACAAGTCGGTGCTGTCGGGAATAGTATCCAAGATAATGGAAGAAAAGCCCCACCTTCGGCCTGAAGACCAGGAAGTGCTGATGTATCTGGCAGAAAAAGAAGGTGCAGCTTTTGAAAGCGAAATTCGGGGCAAGTTCCAGCTGCCAAAGACTACCATTTGGAGGCTTGTAAAGAGGCTGGAGCGCGAAGAGCTGGTCGAGATCCGCAAGGCGGGCGGGCAGAATCTGATAAAACTAAAGTTCGAGGACAGGCAAGGCTGACGTTCTGAATCTATAGCCCATGAGACTTGTTCGAATTAGCTCGGCACGTTTTCCGGGGTCTTTTTGCCCCTTGCAAACTTTATGGCCCCTATTATCAGCAGGACTATTCCGGCAATAATTAGGACGATGCCCACCACTATTCCGATACCGTACGTTATCACTTTCTGAAGGGATGAGTCGTCCGGAACTCCCACCCCGCCATCCTGCTCTGCCAAAATTGAGTTAAGAAGGCCTCCGTTTACGACTACGGCTCGATCTCCTACGTTCTTTATTTCCAGCGTATGATTGCCGGACCTATCTGTCACTATGGTATCGGTGAACGGGGTCTTTGTAATATTGAAAAATGCCAGTTCGTTTCCATCGGCCTCGGTCATCCGGACTTCAAGAGGTACGTCGGAAGGATCTCCCTGGATAGAAAATAGCAGCTGCCTACCAGCAGGAAGATCCACTGCCACTGCAGCGTATGCCAGACCAGGCTCGATTGAGGTCCCGTTGATTAGGACGGCGTCATCAAGGAATTCCTTTGTAACAACAAAAGCAGAGACACCAGCGATAACAAGGCCGGCCGCCAGCAAGACACCGCCTATGATAAGGACGACTGCTCCGCTTCTCAACGTCAAGTTAGCACTTCTTAGAGTATTAGTGTTTTGCTCCATCGATCTCTGCGGTACATGTCCCTTCGCAATTCTTCGAGCTCGTCTCAACGCACCGCCACCAGATCGTTTGTTGGCAAAAGCTGGGTTAGCTTATATTATGCAGGGAGAAAATCCCAATTGCGCCGTGACATCAAGCGCTGCCGGGGTAGCTCAGCTTGGTTAGAGCGTACGACTCATAATCTCACATCTGATAAGAAATCGTAAGGTCGCGGGCTCAAATCCCGCCTCCGGCACCTTCATTACGAATTTGTGCTGCATGATACTTGAAGAATCGGATCCATTCAAGCCGCGGCTGCGCGTCGCTCACGAGCGTTATAATAGAGCTTTGTCCATCGTACTGAAGTAGCCAATTGCCAAAAAAGACGATCTACGGCAAATGCCCTAAATGCAAGACAAAGAGCCAGCTCGAAGTGGTCTCTGGAAATCCAGGTAGAGAGAAATTTAGATGCAACCAGTGCTATCATAATTTCGGCATGGATGAATTATAGCGGCAAGACACGATTATATATGATCTGCAAAGCAAATCAGTTCGGTGCCGTCGTAGCTCAGCCCGGGAGAGCACTCGACCTTTTTGGGGTGAAGCTGAAGACCGAGCTGTCGTGAGCTCAAATCTCACCGACGGCACTTTAACCTAACTTCTTTGCCATTCTGGCTACGTTATCAATTATCTTTGCCGACGCTGCTAGATGATTTTCTGGTTTGAAGATTTGTTGCAGCTCTTGCCTCGTGAGACGCTTGGCCAGAATCTTGTCATTTTCTATCGCATCAAGGAATTGCTCGCCGGATTCAAGCGCTGAAAATGCGACTCGTTGGATATCCCGGTAGGCTTCAAAGCGTGCAACTCCCTTCTTCACCAGTGCTTCAAGGACAAACTCTGCGTATATCTGACCCTTTGTCATGTCAATGTTGGATCTTATTTTTTGGCTGTTTACTTTCAGGCCGGAGATCACCTTGATCGTCGCATTGAGCATCTCGTCGAGCAATATGGCACCCTCTGGCAGTGTAAATCGCTCATTTGCCGAATTTGACAGGTCGCGCTCGTGCCATAGCGCAATATTTTCCATCGACACGCTGACAAGGGAGCGCAGCAGCTTTGCCAGCGAGGAGACACGCTCGCTTTTGATCGGGTTTCTTTTCACCGGGACGGCGCTGCTGCCCATCTGACCCTTCGCGAAGGGCTCGGCTACTTCGCCTATCTCGGTCCTCTGCAGGTTTCTTATCTCTATCGCTATTTTGTCAAGTGTCGATCCAACGAGTGCAATCGCAAACTGCATTTCCGCGAACCGCTCCCGGGGAATTACCTGCGTCGCCGCATCAATCGAATGTAGCTCAAGATCGGCGGCAACTGCTTTCTGCACCTCCAGCGCCTTATCACCCATCAGCGAGCCTGTGCCTACAACGCCAAGGGTCTTGCATAATAGGAAACGCTTCTTCCCTTCATCAATTCTTTCGAAGTGCTTTATCATTTCCAACGCCCAGACTGCAAACTTTAGCCCGAAGGCAATAATGCTGGCATGCTGGCCATGTGTTCTGCCTACTGAGGGCAGGTCCTTGAACGCTACCGCCTTATCCGAAAGAAGCGAGGCAAGTTTGATGACTTTTGAATTGATTATCTTGAATGCATCGCGCATTTGCATGCAAGTGGAGGTATCTACAACATCATTGCTCGTCAGCCCATAGTGTATCCAGGGTCTTGCCTTGGCCAACACCTGTTCACCTAACGCCTCCACCAGTGCGGCGGTGTCGTGGTCACTAACAGCTTCAAGTTCGCTCACTCGCTCCAGAGTCACTTTGCCAGACTTTTCCGCCCTCGCGATTTCCCTTGCAGCGTCAGAGGGGATCATGTCAATGCTGGCCTGGGCGCGAGCAACCGCAGCCTCAAAATCAAGCTGGTACTGTAGCCTCATTTCATCTTCAAAGATAGCGCGCATTTCGTTGCTACCGTATCGTCCAGAGTCGATCGGCAGTATTGGCATCTGATATAGAGGCGGGCCGTGATGAAAATAAATGTTGTTGGGTAAATCTCCTAACGATATCAGAGTATGAATTCGATTGTGGGAAGTTCGGTGTTGTTAAGCTCGCGACGCAATATCACCTCTCATTATTCAGAACTACAGCAATTCGCCCGAATAGCGGGAAGGCTTATAATGACACCAAGCGACAATTGAGTTGCAGCATTGAGCGAGCTTGTCACAAAGATCGGCAACCACAGAATTAGAAAGGTCAGCGATCTAGAGTTCAAGATAGACGCCAATACTGCCAAGGGGATGAAGGTCCCTGTCACAATTTATGCCAATGATTCGCTTATTTCAAAGATGGCCATGGACAGGACGATAGACCAGGCCGCAAATGTGGCTACTCTTCCAGGTGTCATGAAACACGTTGTCGTCCTTCCAGACGGCCATGAGGGATATGGCTTTCCGGTTGGAGGCGTCGCAGCAACAGACATGGAGGAAGGCGTCATCAGTCCGGGCGGAGTGGGCTATGACATAAACTGCGGGGTGCGGCT
>DADA01000060.1 GCA_002494895.1 Nitrososphaera sp. UBA210 | reverse complement strand
ATGGCGATTTGGTTGACGACAGCCCGTACACCAGGGACATGAAGGAGATCGACAAGGACTACCTGAAAGTTTTCTTGGACGCCGCGAAAGACGTTCCGAAGGACATTATCGGACAGAGGTATGGGATGGTCTTCAAGTTGATGTCAAGTGGAACCCTGAGGGGGCTTGCCGTGGGCCTTGCCAACATACTAGGGTACGACAGGCTGCTGCCACTCGTCGAGTCTGAAGACACGTACGTGCAGGTTCCAATCGAGCTCGCCGAAAAAATGGGCAGACCCGTCAGCGCAACCTATGAGCCCTCGATACCAACAGTGGCGCAAAGAGTTGCAAGACTGAAATATGACGACGACCGGGTCTCGCACATCAAGGTCCTGGAACCAAGATCTGAATTCATGAAAAAGATGGTGACCCTTTGTCCAACAAACTGTTACAGCCTTGAAGAGGAGGACGTGACCCTTCAGCATGAAGCGTGCATAGAATGTGGTACGTGTTCAAAAGAAACAGAGTGGCGCCACCCAAGAGGGGAGAAGGGAATCGTATCCCAGTACGGCTAGCTCTTCCATTTTATAGAGCAGCCAATGGACGGATCAAAGTCATTCTCTATCTTTTCTCCCTTGAGCAGCTTGCGCACGTTATTTTCCATCACCGGGACACTCGGTCTGGCTTCCGGCTCTAGTGCGTCATTTATTCTCCCATGAAACGCAAGGGCGCGGCCTGCGTCAAACAGGAATGGATCGGGAGTGCAGACTGCCCCGTAGTCCCTTGCAACCTGCTGGCTATCGTCCATAAGGTATGGAAAGTTCACGCCATAGGTTTTGGCGAACTTGACCATGTTGTCGAAACCTTCGTCCTGATAATTTGGATCGTTGCTGTTTATGCCGATTACCTGCAGCTCTGAGGGCTTGAACTTGCTCTGCAACGAGACCAGGTCGTCTATCCTCGCCTTAACGTAAGGGCAGTGGTTGCATATGAAAACTACAAGCGTGGTCTTGCTTGCATAGTCATGCAGAGAGTGCGACTTGCCATCAACGCCTTTCAGTGTAAAGTCAGGTGCGTTACTTCCTGTCCTGAGAACCTGTGTGGATGCTGTTTTGACCATACACATGATTATGGGAAAAAGACATTATATCTATTGCGAATTCGGCTCGAGGTTTGATCGACGAATCACAGTTCACGCGATTACTTTTTCTTTGACTTTCTTTTAGTGGACGCCTTTCTAACCTTTTTCTTTTTTCGATGCATCACTGGAGAATGCGCCTTCTTTACCGATTTTATCGCCTCGATGCACGCATTCTTTATTTCATCATAGGCAGATACGTCCTTGACTTCCTCTATTGCCTGTATTGCGTCCCTGCCGTAGCCGCTGACCAGCTCTCTGATTGCGCGCCTCCTTTCATCCACTTCCAGCGACCACTTCGCAGACTCTTTGAGCTGCCAGTACCTTTCATCTCTTGGCAATGCGATCAGCGATAGGGGATTCGAATTATTTATGTTTGCGCATGTTTTGCATCCTGAACCTCATTCACCTCTACAAGAAATAATATAGGCCGCGCAGACTTCTCCGGCAAGATGTCAGAGTCGATAGACGAGATTTTGCGGCTCCCGCAGCGAAAACTGGTGGTCTCGCACGACGAAGTCCATTTGGACAAGCCCTCAAGAAATGAGATCTATATTCTCATGGTCGAAGAATCTCGCGGATCGGCGGGCGGCAGGGCCGCCGGTTCAGGACACAGGCGGATCAGCAGAATCTATGGTTTTTCCTGCGGCGCGAGGATCGAGAGATTTCTTGATGTCGCGGATCAGGAGAAGGTGGAAAAGTTTGAAATTCCGTACAGTGCTGTCGCCATGGACATAAGGCTGTCAGACGGCACGTCCTACGTGGTTCAGGGAGTAGTTGACCCGCACCTGGTATCGGAATACCGATTGCTCACAAGCAATCTAAAATAGGTTCGCTTTCCACAAAATAACATGGCAGATGACCATAATCAGCGGCTTGAGAGGACGGCGTCGGCAATCGAAGACTTGCTTCAGATGGGTGTGATAATATTTCAGAACGAAAAAGAAGAGAAAGCCATGCTGTCTGCCCAGTTCTCGCAGGTGGTGTCAAACGTCATTTCTGACATGAAGATCGCAGACGGCGACAACGAGCAGGCGATGAAGCTGATGTACTATTCCCTCTTGATATTCATGAATGAATACCTAAAGATGCCGAAAGCCCTGATGGTTGCATTTGGAAACGACCTCGAGAAAAACCGTGAAACGATGGAATCCGGCGAACTTGTGACCAGGTACGTTTCTATTCTGACCGAATTGTGGACCCGGAACAGGCCGGAGCAGAGAAAGTAATGCCCCACCTTGAAAGAGCATCATTTTTAAGTCATTCACAGCTCAGTGCGATTCTGCCATGATCGCAAGGTCTCTCAGGCCGGAGCTGATCGAATCGATCTCCAGGCTGAAAAAAATCATGAAGGCAGGAGAAAAACCCAAGGTATGGGTAGAGGCCTATGGATGCTCTGCAAGCATGGCTGATTCCGAAATGATTAGCGGACTGCTAAGGAACGCGGGATACGAGATTGCCGGAAGCCACAGCGAAGGCGCACTCAGCTTGGTCGTTACATGCTCCGTCAAGGACGCGACCGAGCACAAGATGATGAGCAGGATCAGATCACTGACGCGTTCAGGCAAGCCACTCGTGGTTGCTGGTTGCCTGCCAAAAGCAGACCGGGCAAGAGTCGAGGCATTGAGCCCAAACGCAAGCTTGCTCGGGCCGCATTCGATTGACAGGGTGGTAGAAGTGGCATCCTCTGCGTTATCGGGTTCAAGGCTTGTTGCACTTGAAGATTCGGTCGGCGACAAGATCAATTTGCCTCGGTTGAGAATGAATCCTGTCGTGAGCATGGTCGAAATAGCGAGCGGATGCATGAGCGAATGCACGTTCTGCCAGACAAAGTTAGCAAAGGGCTGGCTCAGGAGCTACAGAGTCGGTGACATCATGAGACAGATCAGAAATGACATAGACGATGGCTGCAAAGAAGTCTGGCTGACGTCAACTGACAACGGGTGTTACGGCAAGGACATCGGCTCAAATCTCGTGGAACTCTTGAATTCATGCTGTTCTCTAGAAGGCTCCTTCAAGATACGCCTTGGAATGATGAATCCCATGTACGTACCAGAGATGCTCGACTCGCTCGTAGATGTATTCAGAAGAAACGACAAGCTCTTCAAGTTCCTCCATATTCCGGTGGAAAGCGGAAGTGAAAGGATATTGAGGAAGATGAAGCGAGGTCACACGGCAGGAACTTTTCTGGATGCAGTTCGCACATTCAGGGGGGCGATTCCCGAAATGGCAATTTCTACAGACATCATTGTGGGATTTCCTTCAGAGACCGAGGAGGACTTTCAGGCTACTCTCGACCTCGTTGCTAGCGCCGAGCCGGACACTGTCAACCTATCCCGCTACAGCGCACGCCCGGGAACCGAGTCGGCTGCCTGGAAAGACAACCGGATCAGCTCTCAAGTGGCAAAGGACAGGTCTGGACGCCTCCACGCACTTGCACGCGACATTGCGCAAAAACGCAATTCCCAATGGGTTGGCTGGCAGGGCGATATCATTATCGATGAAATCAAGAACGGCGCTGCGCAGGGGCGCAACTACGCGTACAAGTCAGTAGTGTTGGATGAAAAGGATCATGCAGCGCTTGGCGAAACAAAACGGATCAAAGTCCATGATTTTTCCAAATTTTCATTGAAGGCAAAAATTCTGCAGGCAAGCTAAACTTTGTTACGTCATGAATAGCTTCTGTTTAATCACCAAAGTTTTTTAACTTGACCGATGTATTGTGGGCGGGAGCTCGGGGAAAGTATGAACGATGTTTTGATAAGGAATCCTGTGCTGCTCGTCGGAATCGGCGGCGCTGGCAGCAAAATCGCGCAAACAGCAAGTTCGAACGTGGGATGCAAATGTCTTTTCATAAGCAACGATAGGAAAGACCTGTCTGACAAAATCGGCAGCTCGCTTCTGCTTGATTCTGCTGGCTGGGTCAACCCCTCAAGTGGCAAGCTGCGATCTTTTGCTCAGCTTCGCGAGAACGAGATCGGTTCTGCCATCAGAGGCTACTCCACAATCATTGTGGTCTCTAATCTTGCCGGCCACTCTGGACCCGCTATATCTCCTGTTGTATGCAAACTGGCAAAGCGAGAAAACGCGACAGTCATCACCATAGCCATAATGCCGTTCAAATTTGAGAAGGATCGCCTCTTTGGAGCAGGAATTGCGCTCAGACGCCTGCGGGAGACATCCGACTCTGTAATCGTCATGGACAATGACGCTTTTCTGGATAATAACCCCGAGCTGCCTCAGCATGAGTGTTACAGCCTCACCAACAGCGCCATCGTTGAGGTGATTACTTCAATCTCGGCAGGCGGGATAAGACCAAAAGTCAATGTCCTCTGCACCAGCAAGACGGGCTCGGACTCTGAAACTTCTCTGCGTGATTCTGCTGCCATGTTATACCAGGAAGTGCCTGATCCGGCAAGCATCAAAAGGGCCATGATCTACGTTATGGGCGGAGACAGGGTACCGGTGGGAGAACTCTCTCGAATTGCCGGCTATGTGCAGGGAATGTTCAAGGAGGAGGGAAGCACAGAGGTAGCCATGTCGTCTGTCATGGCATCAGACGGCGTACGCGTTCATCTCGTGGCATCAGCGCCTCAGAAAACTAGGTTCGACAGATATGATCCCCTTGGCGACGTTATCCCAAAAGAAAATGTCCTTGACTGGGATGATCTCGACTCTGCCCCGGATATCGACCTAGCCATGCCAAACATCGAGTAGATTCTTATTGCAAATTTGCGCATCGGTCTCGTGATTTCATGCGGCTGCCGATGCATAGCGTGCAAGAGCCAGCAGCTCGAAAGCAACAGTTTTGCGGCTTCTGACGGCTACAATGATATCCATCATACCTGCAAGTCCTGCGGGATTCACTTTAATCATCTTGACGGCGAGACGTATGTGACCTGCAAAACTTGCCATTTTCAAAAAACATAGAATCCTACCTGTCCGTCAGTTTTTTGTGATAGATGCTCTTGCAGGTCTGACCTTCGCCCGCAAGCCTGATTTCCTTCATTTTCTTGAGGTCATTAACGGACTGGAGGAACTTGTAGCACACAGGGCAGACATCGATCATTTGGCGGGTGCTTCGGTTTTTTCTTCTGGCTTTGCCTCAGCCTCTGGCGCAGGCTCTTCAGCAGCTGCAGTCGTTTCGGCCACTTCTGGTTCTGCCTTCTTTTCCTCTACTGGTGCCTCCTCGGTCGCCGGCAAATCCTCGTAGAGCGAGACCGTTACCACCCCATCTTCGTCCTTGGTCATCTTTACCCTGACTTTTCTCGGAGGGTTGGTCTTTCCTCTGGTCCATATCTGCCTGTTAAGATCCTGATCCAGTTTGATCTCGTCGCTTTTCATGTGCTTCTCGGCAAATTCCCTTATGATGTTGACGACCCTGTCGGTGCGCTTGTACTGGGGCGTCAGCCATGCCCTGCCGAGATTAATAGTATAAACGCGTGTAAGATTATCTTCAACTGTTGCCATTTCTTATCAACCTACGTCTACGTCGGACCTGCGCCACATCCTTCGCTTGGGGTTGGTCCGCACCTTTCTGTTCGTTCGTATGACTACCCACGCCGGTACCGGCCTGTTCTGCCTTGTAGCTTTCATCAATCTCTTCTTGCGTGAGGTATTTTTCCGGGCAGGCATATACGAGCGTAGGATTCCCTGTTTCCGCTTTTTAAGTGTTGGCGTGCGGGCAAATTCAGAAAACTTTCTTGAAGATTTCCGGAGTGATCATGTTCGCGTTTAACCCTCGATTTCAGAATCAGAGCTGCGAATGATCAGGCGGGCGACGAGTAGCTTTTCAATTCCTCAATTACTACGCTTTCTTCCGCAGAATTCCAGAGCTGACTATTTTCTGCGTGGCTGCCAAGAGTTTCTTGACATCGCTTTCTTCATGCACGTACGAAAAAGCCCCCATCTTGGTTGGCAAAAAGAAAATGTCGTGGTCGGCCATTAACGCCATGTGATACTTTGTGAGCATAGTCCTATCCGATGTAGCGACATCGGTGGCATCCTTGACCTTCTCGTGTCCAAAGTGTGTAAGAAATAGAGAGCCTGCACCCGTTACCTTGCACTGAATGTTCCCTTCGGCGAATGTTTTTTCCAATCCTTTTCTTGCCATAACGCCTAGTCTGTCTATTTTTGTATAAACGCCTGGATTTTTCCTGAGAAAATTCAGCGTTGCAATGCCGGCCGACATCGTCAAGGGGTTTGCTGAAAAGGTTCCTCCGCCTATTGCGCAGCGGGCTTCTTTGTCTTTTCTTGAAATCGGATCCGCGAGCGACATTATTTCCTTGTCCCCGCACACTATTCCTATTGGCAGCCCGCCGCCGGCGATCTTGCCAAGAGTGAAAAGGTCCGGTTCAAGTTTGTAAATGTGAGCCGCGCCTCGAAGAGACATCCTAAAGCCGGTGACTATCTCGTCCAGGATAAACAGGCTATCGTTCTTTTTGGCGAATTCCTGCAGACCCTGGAGGTATCCCTCCTCCGGAGTGATGCAACCTGCGCCTCCAAGCACGGGCTCGATAATAATACATGCAAGGTCGTCCTTGATCGTTTCGAGAACTTTTAGCGAAGCCTCGAGATCGTTGAACGGTATGGATTCGATATATTGCCCTTCGTCCTGAATCAGTCCCGGTCCCTCCTCTGACTCGAACGGATAGTTTACGGTCTGCATGAGCGTGGTGTTAAACCCGTGCCAACCTCCTATCGACTTGGCAATAACCCGCCTTCCTGTCTTTGCCCTCGCAAGTCTGACTGCGTACATCGTCGCTTCAGAGCCGGTGCTGCTAAATCGCATCATTTCCGCCCGGGGCATCAGCTTTTGAATCGTTTCTGCGAGTTCGACGCTTACCGGGTTGACAGTGCCAAATAGCGTGCCGTTGCGCACCTGGACTGCAAGAGCGTCTGCGACTGGCTTTGGCGAGTGGCCTAGAATGAGCGCCCAATGCCCCATCCAGTAGTCAGTGAATCTGTTACCGTCAACGTCATCGAGATGCTTGCCCTTTGCGGAGTCAACAAAGAACGGGTACGGCTGAAAAAATCGAATGTTGTGGTTGATGCCGCCGGGAAAAACATTTGAAGAACGCGAATAAAGGCGCCTGGACTTTGCGGTCCTGCTTTCGTAATTCTTCAAATCGCCCATGAACGCTGCTGCGTGCTGGCTAATTCCTCTATAATCCTTTGTTTTTTGTTCTCCTGCATGACCAGTGCGCTTATGAAAACATTTAACACAGCCTATCACTGCAATATTGCGATCATGAACTGCCTGCGGTGCCTTCACACACATCAGGCCCATGATTTCAACACCGTGGGAACAGACTCGATCCTGCGAGTTGGAAGATGTCTTGTTCCTGGCTGCAGCTGTCATCAGTATGTTGACAAGATTGAAAAGATAGACGAAGATTTGCTTTAATCACTTGTCTCTAAGAGAGGGCGGTATCTGTGCCTCTTCTTTTGTTACCACGGGAGCTGGCGGGAGACCGTACTGCTCTCTCAGCGTTTCCTGTTGGTCCAGGAGCACTTCATCTGAGAATCTAGGGCCGATATATCCGAACCAGGCCCAGAGAATGATGATTATCGCAAGGGATATTCCCATCACCAGAATCGACCATGCAACTATCTTCATGTCTCTGCCGTAATAGCCACCTGCCGATTCTTCGTGATGAGCGCACATTTCTCTACCAGATATGTGGATAATGCTTTTTAAAAATATTCGCTTTTGCGACAGGATAAATACGCTGGAAGCGCAACTCCCGCCAATGATCGAAGAAAAGCTAATTGCCCTCGGTGTAGTCTTGCCGGCTCCCCCGGCGTCTGCCGGGTCGTACGTACCAGTCATCATCACAGGCAGCCTTGCATTTGTGTCGGGTCAAATCCCCGTGCAGGATGGGCAGCTCGAATACAGAGGAAAGGTTGGCAATGATCTGAGCATAGAAACCGCGCAATTAGCAGCAAGGCTCTGCGCCATCAATGGCCTTGCCCAGCTAAAACATGCGCTCGGTAGCCTCGACAGGATTTCGCGGTTTGTCAAAGTGACAGGATACGTCAACTGCGATCCGTCGTTTGCGGATCAGCCCAAGGTTGTCAATGGAGCTTCGGACTTGCTGGTCCAGGTCTTTGGCGATAATGGCAAGCATGCGAGGGCAGCAGTCGGAGTCAGCAGCCTTCCCCTTGACAGCGCAGTCGAAGTAGAATTTATCGTAGAGCTACGCTAGCCGACTCGCTTGTCAACCGTCTTTATGAATTCCTCGAGATTGTCCTTTGGGATTACTGCCCCGCAAGCCCTGTCGTGGCCGCCTCCGCTTCCGCCAAGGCTGGAAGCGACTTCGTTTACTAGCCGGCCAAGATGAATCTTGCATTCCGCAGCTCCGCGTATTGAAAAGATGTATGATTGAATGTCGTTTTTCAGTTTGTAAACCATCGCTACCGGCTTGCCAGAAGATCCAAGGACAAAGTTGACGACCATGCTTGATGACAGGTCTACCGTGCTGGGCGCGTGGGCCACATTATCCATCTTTACTATCGACTCCTGTATCGTCTCCACTGCCTTGGCTACGCTTTTTGCATACTTTTCCGCGATCTCAAAGCCGCCCTTGATGTCATGCGGGTACTTCATCTTGGCCAGCGTGTCGACTGCCTTGACAAGAAATTCGTCGTTGTGCTGGTTTGCAGAGATCATGTAGGAAAGCGTCGTGGCTTCAAGCATCAGAAACTGCCTGTCAAACCTGGGCATGATTCCCGATGCAATCGGCTTGGTCTCCATGTAATCCGTGAGCGCGCCCATCGCTGCGAAAAATGCAGCATGAGCTGGTAATTTTTTCTTGTATCTCGCATAAGCCTGGACGCTGGTGCACTCTTCGACTGTGTGCACAAGTGTGATGCCCGCCTTCTTTAGACCCTGTACTGTTTCCTTGCTGATGTCGTGGTGGTCAATGTATGTTACCTCTGTGCCCGAAGAAGCTATCTTTGCCAGCAGCCCTACAAATTTCTGCTCGTTTCTTTTCGAGAGGCCCAGATCACAGATGAACAGCTGTTCTATTTTGTCCGACGAGGACACAACTTTCTCCAGCTTTACTATCAGGTTGGAATAATCGACAAGCACCACTTTTGACGCGTCGACGGCAGCTTTTATTATTGCACCAGAACAGATCCCGTCGGCATCTTCTTTGTGCGATACACATACTATTGACATTGCCTTTAGCTGGGATTTTGAATCCCTGATTTAATGGTTCGTTGAATAAAAAATGACGCGACCGTCGTGCATTGGATCACAGTTACGGCAGTTCATTGCGTGTTTCCGGAAGCCGCAATATCATGGTGCGCTTGCTGCCACCTTTTCGGTGGCTTACCACCAATCAAGATGGCGCAAGCAATCCCAGTATAGTGCGTTGGGCTATTGGGAATGGCAGGCTGAACACCTCGCCGAAGCTTGGTGCTTACACCTCCATCCCATCAACGCTATCTTCTATAGCCGCCCTTCTCCTTACGGAAGGCTGTCTTTTCTCGGGAAAGGCTTCGTCCTTAGATGCTTTCAGGACTTATCCTAAGCAGCTTAGCTGCTCAGCGTGCCCTGTCGGACAGCTGATAAACCAGAGGCTGCGCTGCCCTGTTCCTCTCGTACTAGGGGCAACTTCCCCTCAGACAACCGCGCCCCTGTCAGGCAGAGACCGACCTGTCTCACGACGGTCTAAACCCAGCTCACGTTCCCCTTTAATGGGCGAGCAGCCCCACCCTTGGCTCCTGCTGCAGAACCAGGATGGGAAGAGCCGACATCGAGGTACCAAACCGCGGGGTCGATGGGAGCTCTCGCCCGCGACGAGCCTGTTATCCCTAGGGTAACTTTTCTGTCACCACCGGCCCCCAATAGTGGGGACACGATGGATCGCTAAGCCCGGATTTCTCCTCTGGATTCCGTATCATTGGGAATCCAGTCAGACTGGCTTTTGGCTTTGCCCTCACCGGCGGAGTTCTGTCCCGCCTGAGCCAATCTTTGGGCCCCCTCGATACTTTTTCAAGGGGGTGCCGCCCCAGCCGAACTGCCCACCTGCCG
>DADA01000122.1 GCA_002494895.1 Nitrososphaera sp. UBA210 | reverse complement strand
CAACCATTTCGTCGGAAGATCCTATTCATGACGAGATCGAAGCTCTGGACTGGTTACTGACAGTAGTGAGGTTACAAAGCGAGGAACACTGCGAAGTCGAGATCGTTTGATGTTCACCTTATCTTCCTGGACCGCCTGCCACGACACCGAACAAAGCGATTATTACTGCCACAGCAAATGCGATGGCAATCAAACCTTTCTGGGTGAGACTAAGATACACAACGATTCTTGGTCCTTGGTTCTTGATTAGCCTTACCCAGCTGAATCATCACAAGAGCAAATAATTTCGCATTTTCAGCTCGGTGTATCCGCTTCTTGTATTTGACTCGCAGCTGATGGCCTTTGCGACCCTTGCCGGGCTGCAGCTAGAGTCCCCTTACAGCGTCCTTGTCAGCCCGGCATCTTGCTAATCCAGGAGCCAATTGCGGAAACAGTTTTCGATTTTCTGGCACTTGCTCCTTATTCAGGTGCATGCGCGCTCTAGAGTGTAGTAAAAAATGCATACGCAAGAATCCTTAAGAATCAGCAACGAGTTGTTCAGCTCGGTGCGAAAGGCATAGCACAAGCGGGCCAGCAGAAATCTGCAAAGAGCAATAACGCGCTTGATGAGGAGACAATCGAAAACATGGTGCGTTATTACAGGGTGGAAGAGAAGAACTTTGAGTCCCTTCTGAAATATATCAAAACCCGCGGCCTGCAAGACTAATTGCCCTAATCTTATTAGGATCTCCTTGCAAGCATGCTGTGCCGATGCAGCGAATGATACTATTAGGAATAGCTGGAGTTCTAGCATCAGTCGGCATCTATTTCTTATATACACAGATCAATCGACCTTCTTATGCACTTGAGGTAGATGCCACTCGCGACACCACCGATATTTCCGGCGTCTTCTACAGAATAAGAGTAACCAATGTGGGCACCGAGCAGCTCACCGGAATCGTGGCCGAGCTGAGTTCGGATGACATCCAGGGGACGCCGTTCTTGGATCCGGGCAAGTCGTTCTACTTTTATCCCGAGCCCGAAACCAAAGAATCAACCATCAGGGTCACGACAAACGAAGGGATTGAAGTATTTGCCGACTATAGGACGCCGACGAAGGTCATAGGACTTCCGGGAGCTGGAAGATAATATAGGCGAATGACAGAGGAAAAACCCGTAGGTTGAAGACTGCACTATTTCCAGAGTCAGCGGAATCAGAAAGCCTTGCCGCAAAATATGGCTATGACGGATGGCTCGTGAGCAGGTTCCTCCGGTACGTTCCCGACGTTTTTGACTTTCTTGCTACAATGGAAAGGCAGCCAGCGCGGTATTTGCGAGTCAATGAAATAAAAATCAGCGCCGGCGAGCTAAGAACGCGGCTGGAATCAAAGGGATTCGAGCTTGAAAATACCGTTCTGCCCGAAGTGTTTCTGGTCAAGAAATCCCCGATGTCAGTAGGGGCCACCACCGAGTACATGCTCGGACAGTACTATGTGCAGGACCTGAGCTCCTGCCTGTCCGTTGACGCGCTAGACGCCAAACAAGACCAGACTATTCTCGATGTCGCCGCCGCGCCGGGAGGCAAGACTACTTTCATCGCCCAGCGGATGAAAAATACCGGCTCGGTTATCGCGCTTGAGCCTAACGAGGGAAGGGCCAGGTCGATGACCTTTAACCTTGCCCGATGCGGCGTGAGCAACACCGCCGTCTTCCGACTGGACGGAAGGGATGCAGCGAAACTGGGAACAAAGTTCGACAGAGTTCTGCTTGACGCTCCATGCAGCTGCGAAGGCGTAATCGCAAAGGACGCGACCAGAAAGACCAGTCATTCGCCCGGCGACGTGGAATACTGTTCCAATCGGCAGGAAAAGCTGGTAGAGTCCGCGGCCAGACTGGTCAAGCCAGGTGGAGTGCTTGTATATTCGACCTGTTCATTCGCGCCAGAAGAAAATGAAATGGTCGTGGATTCGCTGCTCAATAATTCTGGACGTATCTCTATCGAACCCATCCCCTATGGGAGCGAGGGGTTGACGCGATTTGACGATCGCGAATTTAGCGGCCAGCTGAAAAATTCGCGGCGTCTCTACCCACACCTGCACAATACCACCGGTTTTTTCATTGCCAAGCTCAGGATAAATTGAAGATGAAGTATCGCGACCCGACAAGGCAGGAAAGGACACTGATAAACAGGGCACTTGACAGGTGGGGGGTGTTTGAATTTTTTCGTGATAGGAAAATATCACTTGCAGAAGGGGACGAGTCGGCCAAGGTCTGTCTCCTGCCAGCGAATCTCGAACCAGTCCTCGAAAATCTGGAGCCGTACTTTGCAGGACTTGTGGTTGGAGATTTGAAAAAGCAGTTCACGCCCGCGATGCCCGGCGCCGACCTCTTTGCCCGGGCTGCCAAGAGCCGGCGATACTACATTACCGTGGGCGAAAATGCGGAGAAACTCGTACTTTATGGAAGGGACATAATGGGCGACTCTATCGTCGCGGCTTCAGATGATCTCGACGAGAACGAGCTGGTCATCATATTGAACAGCAAAAGTGATGCTATCGGGGTTGGGCGAACCCGGTTCGCTGGCAAGTCACTATTCCAAAAGGAAAGGATAACGGTCACAACTCTGCTTGACGCAGGGCTTTATCTGAGGGAAGAGGGCGGCTAGACTGCCTCTACCTGTACGTTGTTGAGAACAGCCGAGACGTAATCAACTGTGGTGTTGAGGCGCTCTGAAATATCCTGCACAGGGATTCCGCTGTCGTACAGTTCAAAGATCTGTTCGTTGAGGTCGTATTTCGCTTCCTCCTCTGTTCTCATTATCAGCAGAATGCCAAATTTTGGATAATAGGCATTATGATCCACATTGTATGTACTTGCTTGTGAAATAAGTTAAAGTGGGATTTTCAGCAGCTGCTTACTTTCTCGCCTTGAACAGGATGAATATCGCAATCGCTCCCATCATCCCGCCAAATATCAGAAGCACCTGTATCGGAAATCCGCCGGTTGAGGTCTGGATCCCTTCGGGAGCATCAGCGCTCACCACCGCGAATTCTGCTCCCTGGGCCTCCTGCTCGTCCGCGTATCCTGCTATCGTTATCTGTCCACTGGGAGGCGGGTTCTGAGAATGGACCTTTACTTCGACTCCGCCAATCGTTGCCGTTGCGTCTTTCTCCTCGGCGACGTGCGCTCCTTCCCTGATGCTGCTTTCGCCAAACGAATATACTGTGAGCGCCTTGGCTCCTGCAGTTCCCTCGAGTCCAACCGAGCCTCCGTAGGTTCCTACGGGGTCGAATAGTTTGTGCCATATCGACATTGACGTATCAAAGTCCTTAAAATCAAGTATCGGGTCTTCCATTATTTCTCTGGCCGGCGAGCCCTCCAGAGCCTGCGCGATAGAAGGATGGTTTTCTTGTACTAGCGCGATAGGACGATTAATGTCAAAATCGCCGAACTGCTGCGTACTGATCACCAGGGGATCGTTAATCGCCATGGCCCTCCATTCTAGGTCGATGATGTGGCCAGACTGCCCCTCGGCCCTCTGCAACACAAACTTGTCCAAGGTCGGATGGATCTCGGTCTTGACAGACATGATGGTACTGGTGGCCCCTCCTCTCAGGACCCCGGTGTATTCAGCACGCACTGCAGAAGCCTGAACTGGACTCTGGGCTTCCGACAGCGCCTTGTTAATGGCCCCAAGAATCAGATTGGTACCTTCCAGATTCGAGGTGGAGTTTATCGAGAACTGGACGCGCTCGTTGGCACCATCCAGTTCCTGGGAAATGGCGCTTCCCTCTGGATACTGAAGGGTTATAGTTCTCACAGCGATAAACGTCCCCTCGGTCTTGTCGCGGTCAGGAACCAAAAACGCTGCCATGTCGGCCGCAAAAGCCTGAGAAACAAAGCCTGATATCAAAAGTGCTGCAATTGCCGCAGAGAACGCCGCTGTGGAATGCTTCACAAAAGGAATTGACTTTTTCTAGTTTATAATCCTTATTATCTCTGCGCAAACATTTTTGACAGCTCTCCGGCACGTATAATAAAATGCAGTGCTAATTTCCGGGCATCATACTTGATCACGATTGTCGCCGGCGGGACTGGTTCGGTAAAGCTGGTCAGGGGCTTTGCCGCGCTGGCAGACGACATTGCCGTTATCTCTAATGTCGGAGACAACATCTGGATTCATGGACTGTATGTCTGCCCAGACGTGGACACCATAGTCTACGGACTTGCTGGCCTGCTGGATGAGAAAAGAGGCTGGGGGATAAGGA
Organism: Nitrososphaera sp. UBA210; assembly: GCA_002494895.1. GTDB lineage: Archaea > Thermoproteota > Nitrososphaeria > Nitrososphaerales > Nitrososphaeraceae > Nitrososphaera. Next base: position 14,006 of record DADA01000122.1, on the reverse strand, counting down.
ACGACACTTTTGAATGTCTTGAATTCCTAAGGAGACTTGGGGAGCCATCCTGGTTTTCCCTCGGAGACAAAGACTTTGCCACCCATATCGTCCGGACGGATCTGTTGCGAAAAGGCAAGACTCTGTCAGAGATCACTGATTTCGCGAGAAGGAAATATTCCATTGGTCCGAGAATAATCCCTGCAACCGACGACGAAGTGTCCACAATCATTTCGACCGGCCAAGGAAGAATGCACCTTCAAGAGTTCTGGGTCAAGCATCGGGCCCGGCCCCGGGTTTCAATGATAGAATTCAAAGGATCCGACGCCGCGACTGCAAACCCGGCAGCAGTGGTCGCCATAAAGCGGTCCGACATGATAGTAATCGCGCCGGCCAATCCGGTTTCAAGCATCGGTCCAACTATTGCTCTTGCCGATATAAGGGAGGCACTTGCGAGAAAAAGAGATAGCGTGGTGGCGATTTCGCCGCTGATTGGCGGCAGGGCACTAAGCGGGCCAGCCGCAAAGTACATGAAGGCCCTTGGATTGCAGATTTCTCCCCTTGGTGTAGCAAGATATTATCGTAGCCTGATTGGGAACTTTGTAATGTCTGATTCGGATCATCGGCTTGCGCCGGAGATCCAAAGTCTTGACATCAATGTATACGAAACAGACATTTCGATGAAAGATAGGCGGGGCGAAAAAAGAATGGCACGGTACCTCTTGAACAGGGTCTTTCGAAAGTGAACGTATTTGCCATAATCCCGGTGAAAGGTTTTGAAAGAGCCAAGACCCGCATGTCGGGGTTACTTACCCTGGAGGAAAGGGTCAGCCTCTCGTCGCTGATGCTAGAGAACACGCTCCAGGCCCTTTGTGGCGCTCATTCCCTGCAGCGCCTGCTCGTTGTTTCAAACGACCGGCGCGCCGGCGAAATCGCGTCCACACATGGCGCAGAATTCCTTCATGAAGCAAGCGAAAGTGGAGTAAATTCGGCAGTGGCCATTTCAGATGAATATTCTATCAAGAACGGGGCTGATGCAAGCATCGTCATTCCGCAGGAGATGCCACTTTTGGATCCTGCTGGAATTGAAGTGATGTGCAGGCTAGCGGAAGGCGAAGAAAGATGTATCGTCCTATGTCCATCACAGAGATACGACGGGACAAACGCACTATTGAGAAAACCAAGCACAGTGATAAGCACTTTCTTTGACGACAACAGCTACGAAAGCCACGTCAGGGCTGCAAGGGATTCCGGCGTTCCCGTACGACTCTACTTCTCGAAAAACCTGATGTGCGACATCGACACTCCAGAGGATGCGAGTCAGCTCGCAAAGGAGGCACCGGCGAAAGCCAACAGGGTGCTCGAATTCCTAAAAGCCAGACTACAAAAAGATCGTTAGAGATAAGACCCATCAGCAAAGCTGACCAGCCTTACTTTACTGCTGTAGGCAGAAACAAGTACTCTCACGTCGTATCCGACTCTTGCTGTTTCCGCGTCTTTGTCGCTGATAGCGTACTTTACAACACTCCCGCTTTCAATGCGGAATACGCGGTCATCATTGCTGATAAGCATGGTGATGGTCTTTGTCGAAGTCGGTACGCCGTCATTGTCGTCGATGACTCCGGTGCCGATTTCAAGGATCCTTCCGCTTACAAGCGTAAAGCTCTGTGCGGAAACAGCCAGGGCGGCCGCGCCAAGGAGTACCAGGGCCAGACAAAACAATGCCGCAAAGTCCTTCCAGTCAGCCAAGTCCTGCCAAGACATCAGCTGGCCTGATTATTTCTAGTTGGTGGGCTTAAATACACGGAACGATTCATTCGTACGGCAGAGTCTTGCATCCAAACCTTCTCTGCAGATCTATTCGTGCCGTAGACCCGGAGGTCTCTACTCTCAAAGAGTTCCAGTCAGCAGCTGGGATCGCCAGCATATCCGTTGCCAGGATTGTTCTGGAATTTCTGGTTGCAAGAGACATCGGACGGCTTGTGGGGGGAAATCCGGTTTTTTCGGCTTCTGACAGGCTCAGGGCAGCCATTCTCTCCCTGCACGCCGCCGGCTGCGACGCAAGGCTCGTTTCGGAACAGCTTTCCTGGCGAGACTTTGAAGGGCTTGCCTCTGAAATTCTGACATCTTTTGGCTACAAGACGACTATTAACATGCGCCTGAAAAGACCGAGAATCGAGATCGACGTGGTGGGCATCAGCTCCGGGATGGCCGTACTGGTCGATTGTAAGCACTGGAAGCGGTCGAACGGGTCACTGATATCTGCGTATGCGAAAAAGCAGGAGATGAGGGCACTCCGCCTCGTCAGGGAGGACAATCGAATAGTGAATGCAGTACCCGTGATCCTAACTTTAAACACCGAATCAGTCCGGTTTGTCGAGGGAGTTCCCATAGTGCCGGTGATCCAGTTCAAGTCGTTTCTGGCGGATCTCCAGAGTCACCTATCTGAAATTCGCGTTATTAGAAAGTCTAGGAAATCACAAGCATGGCAATAAATGTCGCCGTGGTGGCCGCCAGGCAAATCTTGGTGACGTTCATCGATTTGTCCAGCGCAGCTGAATAGTCTTCGAACTGCTTTGTGCCCATGACCTTGATTCTGGACGTGGCGGAAGCCAGCTCGAACGTGCAGCCCTGGTAGGCTCGCTTGGCGGCAACCGCAGAAATCTCTTCAAAAGCCTTCGCAATGGTCTCTGCAGCTGTCACGGTTCCAAGCGGAAAGTAACCCTCGCTCGTTCGCTTGCCAGAAGTTGAATGCGTATCCGATGTGCAGACCTCAAGCATTGAAACTGTTCCGTTGATCCTGGAAACCAGGATATCTCGCAAGCTGTTTTCCATGTTGTTGGAATCTGCCCAGCCAAAGGCATAGTGCCTGCCGCCCGTACTGATCACAAGGACCGCAAGGCCTCCCTTTCCCAGCTCCACCGCATCGGCCAGTATCACGCCTGTATCGCCAAGGTTCGCAAAGCCTACCTTGAACTCCGACTGGGGCTTTCCTTTTAGTTCGTCAAGACACTGCCTTGCAGAACAAAGGAGGTCGCTCTTGTCCGCATCATTCAAGTTCTTGCCCATTGCGTTGTGACAGTCAATGACCAAGACTTCCGAGAATCCCTGCTCGTGGCCATGCGCTTCAACCTCAGTCCGGACGGATTGCGGGATATCGTCCATCCCGGTTGGCGAAAGTGAGAGCATTATCATCGCCGAGCTGCCAAAAGAAATACCAGTCGTAGTGGCTCTGGAAACTCTGACCTGGATGGGGACAGTACACGAGTTACCTTTCTGCAGTACGGTAGAACGGCCGACATCAGCAAGGTACTTGTCAACTTCGCGCTTTGAAGGAATATTCAGCGAATGGTCAGAGACGCTATGCACAACGAGCGCTCTTTTCGCGAACTTTTCATACAAGAGATAAGACAGGTTGCTACCCCCGATAGCGCCGAAAGGACCGGGATGAACGTCTGGCAGTATTATGGCTGCCTGGGAATCTGTACAGGCAAATTTGATTATCTTTGTCTCGACTTGTTCTTCCTTGGCTCTTGCTTCCGTGAACTCTTCCATCTTGGCAGTATCATTCTCTGTCCACGCCGCAATGAACGCCTGAAGCAACTTGAACGTGCTCTTTATCATGGGTCGGCCTGCTCTGTCTGCCACAAACACCCAGAAAATGCCTATCAGATACATGACCGCACCGAAGGCGATCCCAAGCTGGCTTGCCCGAACTATGTCAAATTCAGCGAAAGGGACAAACGCAAAGAAAAAAAGCACTGGCTGCAGGAAAGATACGGGTATTGATCTTTCAAATCGGGCTCCAAAGACAGATGTAAAAATCGCGGCGCGAAGACCCACTCCCAGCAAAATCCCGGCGAAAATGTAGTCAAGGTCGACACCGTTGCTTTTGGAGAAAATAGAGTCTGAAGCCATCCCCAAGAGCAGGGTTAGCAACCAGAGTACGTTTGCAAACAGCGAAACATGGGCGACCTTTGAAAGTTTGTTCACTGGCGTGCCCCTGAGCGCGAGAAAATCGATGAAATGGAGCGCAGCCAGTACCGCAAGTCCTAGCGGGAGATAGAGAGCCAGGGCCGTCGGTTCATTCTGCAGGTAGTACAGATGGCAGACGACAATTATTACCGCCCCAAATATTATCGAGCCAGAAAAAGAGACTTTGAATGACGATGGACCCCATCTTGTGAAAGACCAGCGCTTGTGAATGTTCGATACGTCATCGGTCTGCGCACGCGCGAACATGAGCCGTCAACCGACAGGGAAAAGAATTCTGATAAGAATCGAAGCACCAATAACTGCGCCGGTTATGGACAGCACAATTTCGGGCTTTATCTTGACGCCCCTTGTTTCATCCTCAAAGAACCTAAGCAGTCCAGCGCTTGACGCCGGGAGCGGGGCATTTTTCTTCTTGCTGCTCATTTCACAAGCCGGGTACCTCTATGCTTTTAAATACATTCCGATGCTTAGCGAGAAAGAGCCCTTATCTTTTCCAGAATTCGAAGATAGCTTTCAAGGAGCTCCGCCTTTTGCTTCTGCAGCGAAATGTCGCCTTCCGCGCTTATTTCAGAAACTAGCAAAGCTATCTTTTCTTCGATAAGCACAGTAGAGGATTGCAGGCTGGGAACCAAGTTCTGGTCTCTCTTTTCTGCGACTTTAGTCTCCTGCTGTGCGGTATTAGAATCCACGCTTTGCTCATTGCCGCAGCTGACGCAACTCAGCTTGCCTGCGAATCGTACCTGGGCGTTTCCGCATTTCGGGCAGGGCTCGCTTGTTAGAGTCCCTCCTTTTACGAGCAGGGATGCCGCGTCCCTGAGTCGCGCAGCACCGTCATCGGAAGACATAACGTTGCAAACATCACAGTCAAATTTCTTTTTTGTGTTTTCAGCATGAGAGACAAGAAGGCTTAATAATAGGAATTGTGAAAAATCTGTTACTCGATGGCGGTTATCTGTAAAAAATGCGGTCTCCCCGATGATCTCTGCGCCTGCGGAGAACTCGAAAAGGAAGACGCACGGATCGTAGTCCGCCTCGAAACAAGAAGATTTTCAAAAACAACTACTCTTATCGAAGGCATCAATCCGAAACTTTCGGACATGCAAAGAATAGTAAAAGAGCTAAAGAGTACTTTTGCGTGCGGCGGAACTGCAAAAGACGGCTTTATCATGCTGCAGGGAGACCACAGAGACGAAGTCAAAGGCTATCTAGTAAAGATGGGATTTAACAACGAATCGATCGAAGTTCAGTAGCTCATTTATTTTCAGAATCGATCTTGCAGTTTGTTTGCTTTCATACGAAGGCATTTAAGCCGGCCGGATGGGATTTCTACCATTGCACAAGAACAATTCTAGGAGGCGACACAAGCGAGTAGAGAATCGCCTGGGCGAGACTGTAAGGATCGCTTCAATTGTGCAGAAGGGGATGTCGACGGGAAGGTCGAGTTACGTCGAGATGCACGCCCTTGAAAGGCTGACGCACCACAACATCAAGGCAAGGGTAGGGGCAATTAGAGCAGGTCCCGCGGCCAAAGACCGCGTCATTTCTGAAATCCTGTCAAGACTGCCTGCTGCTGTTCATGGCGGCTACGCCGATGTCCTGACGCCTAATGGCGTGATCAGGGAAAGCGAGCTGGACCGGTTGCTATCGATAGACTCTGAAATAGCCACGTGCCTTGGAGTAATCGAGTCTCGCGTCCAGTCCAACACCAAAAGTCTCGAATTGGGAGAGACACTAAAAATTCTGATGGAAGAAAGAAAAAGGCTAGTCGGATCGCTCAGAGCCTGAGATGAGTCTTTAGGCCCTTGTAGCGATTCCTGATAGTTACTTCTGTGACACCTGCAGCTTCGGCAACGTCCTTTTGCGTCTTGTTCTCTCCGTTCATCACGCAGGCAACGTAAAGCGCTGCCGCAGCAAGACCCATTGGGTCCTTACCTGCGGAGATCTTGCCTTCTTCTGCCTTCTTTAGGATTTCAAGTGCCTTGCGCTTGGTTTTTTCCGAGAGGCCTGCCTTGCTAGCAATTCTGGCGACACATTTCACGGGATCGACCACCGGCATCTTTAGATCCAGCTCGCGTATCAGAAGCCTGTAGCACCTAGCTACGTCTTTCTTCTTGATGTTACTCGCGTTGGCAATGTCTTTTAGTGTCCTAGGAGTCTCTGTGTCACGGCACGCAGCGTAAAGCGCTGCCGCCACCAGTGCAGAGATCGATCTGCCCCTGACAAGCCCCTTCTCCAGCGCTTTTCTGTAAACATAGGCAGCCTTCTCTATTACAGCATCGCCTACTGCGAGCTTGTCCTTTAGCCTGTCCAGTTCAGAGAATGCCTGACGAAAGTTTCGATCCACCGGCTCGTGAACCTGACTTCTGCTATCCCACGTCCTCAGTCGCTCAATGGTACTTTTCATAGATGCAGAGAGCGGCTTGCCGGATGCATCCTTGTCGACAGGTCCGATTATTGTTGCCAGCCCCATGTCGTGCATCGCAAGAGACGTCGGGATACCTGCCCTGCTTCTGTCTTCGTGCTCTTCCTTGGAAAACGCCCTCCATTCGGGCCCAAGCTCTTCAATCCTTTCACTGACGACAAAACCGCAGTTGCCGCAAAACATTTCGCCGCTGGAATTGTCTGTTACCATAGAACCCCTGCCGCAACGCGGGCAGCGGTCACCAAACATTGAAACATCTTTGACCAATTTTTTTCACCAAAACTTTTTTAGCTGCCTTCGCAACCTTATATAAATATTTTATTCTTATATATAAACATATTGCTGGCGGGAACTGTAACATACTCGTCGGATGAGAAAGCTGTCAAATTTCGTCGGATGTCTTTCTCATATTCGAGGCGTTCTGAATGACCGTTACCCATTTGTTTGCGCCCTCGATCTTTATGCCTGCCTGACTGGCGGGAGTATCGCCATTCAATCCCTCATGCTGCCTAAAGAAGTTATGATACTGCTGCATCCCTTTGAGAATGGGCGAATCTGCCTTCTTGAGTGATCGCATGGTCTTTTCCCTGTCTCTTATCTCGCCGTTGAACCGTTCCATCTTGTTGTTATTCATGTCGCCCTGCAAGTGGATGTGGCGAACGTGGTTTGTGCGTGGCGGGATTCTAGACCAAAATTCCTTCTTATATGCCTCATGGAAATTCATTGCACCGTCGCTTATCAGAATATCAGGCTTTTTGCCTGCTATCTGCTTGCCCTCTTGGAATAGCGGTCTAACATCTTCGGTGAATTTCTTGTCAGATATTTGCTGCGCTATCCAGAACCTTGTCTCGTCGTCCATCAAGGCGTAGAGATATTTGGTATCGCCCTTCACTTTCAAAAACAGTTCATCAGTACGCCACGTTCCGCCGACCTGTGGCGTGATCTTGTCGAGATAGCCTTCCATCAACTTGACATATCGCTTTATCCAATTATAGACAGTCTGGTGCGAAACCCGCAAGCCCTGCATCTTGAAGAACTTTTGCACGCTCCTGAGAGATTCGCCACTAAAATAGAGTTGCATGGCTGACGTTATTTGTTGCGGAGTAGCGTGCAGCCCTTCAAAACCCATGTTGATTGTAAAGTAACGATTGCAGTCTTTGCAGTTGTACTTCTGAATGTTGCCTGACTTTTTGTTGTGGCGTATTCCATCCCGTACTATGTTGTCCGAATTGCAGTACCGACAGTTCAGGCTTGATAGCGGAACAATGACCTGTGGCCTTGATATAACTTTCTCGACTTCTTCCCTAATCGAAAGGCTAAACTCTACAGCATGGATGTGCTTACACTTCTGACCACGGTACACGTGATCAGGACATGAGCATAGCCAGCCTAATTCCGATGACAACACTTCGTATGTGCCGCTTTTTGACTGTGATCTAACGGTGTAGCGATACGAGTCTATCCTTTTGACATGACCATCAAGCTGAGCCATGGTCTCACCTTTCTGCTGTCTTGTTAAACTTTGCATATACCTGTTCATATACCTATACACGTGTATACTATAAAAGCTTATGCCCATGGGTGTGAATCTATATATACCTAGGCTTAGCCTAACATAGGCATGAGTTATCTGATCAGTACGGCGACAGTAGCAAGTCCAAAAACGAGATCCCTTCGAGCGACGATACCTGAAGGCATGGTCGCTTTCTTGGGCATCCGGGAGGGTGACAAGCTCGAATGGATAATGGATGTGACGGACAACGCTAGAAGGGCTATCGTGACAAAAAGGCAAGATGTGAAAGATGAAGAACTAGAGAATATGGCAAAAAAATACTTGAAACCAAGAAAAGGGCAGAGGGGGCAAAAGCCATGAGTGCTACGACAGCCAATAACGTCCAGATTGCAGAGGAATTTCTCGCGAAGCTACGCAACCATGACTATCTGATATCGCCGGTTGCTGAAACCATTTTTATCAACAGTACCCGATACAGAGATCCACACATGAGCCTCGCTACTGGATTAGCAAACGCAATGGCAGATTACGAAGCCGCTAAAGCACTTTCCCCATCACCAAGTCTAATGCAGGCAATAGGAGTCAATCCTGCGGCCACAGGGGCAGATATACTCGTAATTTGGATAAACAAGGCGTTTGCACACGGGTGTATCTTGGAAAACAGAGACAGGATATCTTCGATCACAGCGGCAAAAGACAAGGAGATTGAAAAGCTGGTTGGAGAAAAGGCATCTTTGCTCGCACAACTTGAAGAAGTCAAGAGAGACAGAGACTCGATATACGACGCGAATGGTAAATTAGCATATGAGTTAGCTGAGGCAAATGGCAAGATAAAGCTGTACGAGGAAAAGTTCCGACAGATAGTTCCTAGCGGAGATGATGTTGATGTCTAATCTTTTCCGTTGCAACCGATGTAGGAAAGCGATGTTGGCAGAAGAATATGATGCCCATATTTGTACGCCAATAACAAGAGGTTATGAAACAATCGAAGTCGATTATCTTGCCGAGACAAAAGATGCAGTTGGGCAGCAAACATGGCTAGTAAAGGGGATGGATGGCATACTCTATACTCTGGTCAAGAAGGAGAAGAAGGAATCGGACAAGGTTCCATTCCTGCCATCCGACGCAAGTTTACAGAGGAGAAATCCGACGGATTCTGGACAGAACCTGCTGGCGGGTGCTGTTACATTCATGGGTGCCACGAGGGGTGTTACAGGTCGGGTGCTGGAACTCACTCACGGTTTAGTCTCGCAGGTCGAAAATGCTGATACATCCTTCCATCCGCATGATGTTCAAAATAGCTCTCAACCAAAGCCTTCTTTGTCAAGTGAAATAATGCAATTCTCACAACATTAGGTTTGATGTCGGAAACACGTTTCTGTATTTCTTCCCTAGTGAGATCGGGATGGTCTCTAACGAAAGAAAGAACTGCGTTCTCTATTCGCTGGTTAGTTTTTGGATCAATGTCAGTCATGCTTTGCTGCTTCGCCAGCTTCGACCTCTACCTTTTTCCCTTTCAGTACAAACTTGATCTTATCAGGATGTCCGAGAATATCCCAAATCGGCTTAGGAATTGAACTCTGAGCTCCGCGTATATCGTTATGGCTGACACCAACTTCAAATTCTGTCGCATCTTTTTTCCACTTGGGCATGACGATCTACTCTTAGATATCTCCGTAAATAAATTTAGTTCTTCTTGTAGGCGTTCTCGATCACTGTTACCATTTGTTCCTTCCCTCGATTTTGATATTTGCCGCTTCTGTGGGTATTGTACGCGGCTAATGGACTAAGGCAACCTAGAACCTCATATGCGAGAATTTCCTGAGACCCACCCATAGTATTGGTGCACCAAATGCGAACATGGAATAAGCCAAAACTGCATACGATAATTCTAGCTTAAGGAGGATCAAGAATCCAATAGCCCAAAATATCATGAAAGCACCCGGGATTTGTACTCGTCTTGTGTAAATGGTGGATTGTATCAATTGCTCCTTTGTAGGCTCATTATCCTGATAGAATGGTCTGAGGAGATAGGTCGCCGACAGAAAGTACAAGAATAACGAAATGATCAGCAAGATAACTGCAATTGCTTCAAAGTAATAATCGAACCATTCCTTTTCAGCGTTAGGCTTGGGTTCTGTCAGATACAAGACCAGCAAAATTGCACTTATGCCGATGAACCAACTTGTTATAATGGTCTGTCTTTCATTTGCGGTCTTCCATCCACTCAACAATTGTGTTCTAGGTATGGGCGTTAATAAAGTTGGAAATGTTAAACAGGAATTTTAGAAGCCTTACTCGCGTTCTGCATGGGAGTTATCCATTTGTTCCTCCCTCGATTGGTGCGGTATGATACATGGCGGGTTCGAGAAGGGAGGCTGAACATGTATATGCATTTACATACACATGTTCTTTCCCTGACGGAAATCAAGACAGTTGATGCAACTCTACGTCAGGGACAGGCATGTTGTCAAAAAGAATGATCTTTTCCTTAGAGTCAAAGTTGCACTTTTCGGGCACGCCAAACTCTGCGACTACGAAAGATTAGAGTTCTACGCCTTTCGCTGCCCCGTGCACGGGCTGGCTACCGATTATGCCCGCGGATACGACAGGCACCTAGAATGCAGCTACTGCCGGAACGATTAGGAAGCCATACGCCCGGAATGCATTGCAGAAAAATGCACATACAAGAGCCGGCTAATGTCTGAAGTATTTTATGACAACCCGTTCTTTATTATTCCAAATAGCCAAGTTGCTCTCAGACCACAATGGTTTGCGATATTTGCGGGCATCCGAACAATGAACACAAGTCCGTGACTTTTTCCATGTTTTATTGCAACCAGTGCAAAAAGATCGAATCAAGTGTGTCATTTTCGGTTGAAGGTGCAGGCAACGGCAGCGACCCGTCCAAATCGGAAGATGTCCTGACCGACATGTACAAGTCTTTCAAAGGAATACGAACATACTGACAACTGATTATCTGGGTTTGCGGCGCTTGCGCCTTTCGGCCTTTGCGTACTTCTTGCTCCCAGATCTTTGAGCGCTAAATGCATGAGTTTTCCTGACGTCGCGTTTTCGGGGCATCTGTCTGTTCAATAAGCCTGACATGGGTGTTATATATTCTACCTCGATGGCTCTGACCAAACGTTTCAGCAAACTGGCAGAGCTGGCAAAAACAATTAATTAACTGGCAAAGTGCTTGTTCCACATGCAAGAAAGCGACCGGATTCCAAGGTGGATAGTGGAAAACGACCCATCGTGGGAAAAGTCAATTGATTCGAATCTTGGACTGCTCAGGTGGACAAAGAAGGGGTCCGGAATTCAGGCGACCTGTACTCCTACAAGCATGTTCTGCACAATTGTCGGCAGAGATCCGAACTCCCCGGGTCTGGCGGACGTATCGGACACCATTTCCAGAATGGACAAGCGGGCCGCGACTGGCGCAGGCGACATCACAAAGTATCTATCAAGCAGGCACCTGAACCCGGGCATCAACGGGCCGCGTTTTGACCTGAGAAAGGAACGCAAATTCTAGACAGAACAAAGTACTGGTTCCTACGCAGCTAACAATCTCGTAGTTAGGAACACCACAAAAGGTTAAAGCCTATCCGTTCATTTCAGAGCGTCTTCCCCCTACAGTCCCTTGTAAAGCAGTGGCTGCAGGCCCTCGCTTGCTCCTGGGCCTGCGGCGATTATAATTTTATATAAACTAGGGTCTGATTACGCACGATGCCTTATATCCAGGATGCGTTTCAGAGACTGGCCAAGGACGCAGCCAAGCATGCCAAGGGAGTGCGAGTAATAGGACTCGGCAGCGGAAGCAGTGTTGCGTTCATTGTAAGAGAACTTTCGGCGCTCCCAGACAAAGATTCAATCGAGTTTATCCCCACTTCGCTGCAGATCAAGGTCGAGGCCGAGAGGGGTCACCTGCGAATTTCCGATGAGGCCAGGATTCCAGATATCGACTTGGTTTTCGACGGGGCGGATCAGATCGATTCCAAGTTCAACATGATCAAGGGCGGAGGCGGGGCGCTGCTAAGGGAAAAGATCCTGATTTCTGCCGCAAAGAAGGTGGTAATAGTTGCCGATGAATCAAAGTTCGTGAAGTCGTTCACGCGTTCGGTCCCCATTGAAATTCATCCGATGGCCCGGACTGTAGTCACAAAGACGCTGTCCCGAATCGGGGCAGGGGTTGAACTGAGGACGTTGCACAAAGGCTATCCTTTCATAACCGAAAATGGCAATCTGATCCTGGACGCCACATTGCAGTCCATACCTGACCCAGAGAAGAAGGAAATAGATCTGAAAATGATACCGGGAGTAATTGAAGTTGGACTATTCACCCGGATAGCCGATACCTTGTACAAAGCGAAAAAGGACGGTTCTTTCGAAGTAGTCTCTACCTAGCTTGCTAAATGATGGACCGCGATCATCAATGCCGGGCTAATGCATCGATCTTGCTATCAAGTTTGCAGATGGTTTGGGCGGCGTACAAACTCCCCGTGTCCGAGGGCGCCGCTGTCTACCTGACCATCTTCCATTATGACCTTGCCTCGGACGATGGTCATGACCGGCCATCCTTTCAACTTCAACCCGTCGTAGATGGTATAGTCAGAGTATGACTGCAGGAGCTCTGGCGTCACCTTTTTCTCAAGGCCCAGGTCCACTATCGTAAGGTCAGCATCAGACCCTGGTTGTATAGTTCCTTTTCGGGGATACATTCCGAATATGCGAGCAGAGTTGTAGCTCGTTACTTCTGCTACTCGTTCAATGCTTATTCTGTCTTGATTCACGCCATGGTCAAGCAGTACTGGTAGCATTGTGGCCATTCCGGGAAAGCCCGCAAGGGCAGTCCAGATGTCGCCTTCTCCCATCTTCATCTCCAACCTGTTGGCTACGTGGTCAGTGCCAACAGTGTCGACAATTCCGTTTCTAAGCGCGGACCACATGCTCTGCACGTCGCTCTTTGATCTTATCGGAGGCACGACCTTTCCGACGAGCTTGCCGAAATCAACCGTATGCGTCAGGTAGTGAGGACAGGTCTCGATATAGTAGTTCGACATTCCCTTTTCCTTCTCGGCCAGTATCGCATCTAGCGCTGCGTTTGAGCCTATGTGGACGAAATATAGATTCGCGCCATTTCTTCTCCCATACTCTGAAATCTTGTGGATGCTCTCAGCCTCCGAAATGGGTGGCCTGCAATCCGACCATGCCTTGAGACCCGACATCCCACTTTCCCTTCCGATTCGCATCTGATCCGAGCACAAGCGGGGATTTTCTGCGTGAACCAGAATCGTAGAATGAGCACTGGATCCCTGATTTACTATGGAGGAAACAAGATCATCAGTCATGTCGACTTGTCCTTCTCTGACTCCGCTGCTGCCTGGTTCGAGGTCCATGAAGATCCGATTCAGATCAGCGCCAAGGTTCATGTAGATTTTCAAAGAGTCAATTCCCTGCTCTTTCAAATATCCAATTTCTGATACTTGATCAGGTTTGAGAATCGAGGCGTGAATGGTATAGTCAATGAAATGGTTGCCTTTACTGGCCTGCAGTTGTTGAGGAAGCCTTTGGGAATACCTGCCATCCAGCCTGAGCATCCGCATCATGGTCGTAATGCCGCCAACTGCTGCGGAACGGGACTCTGTCCTCGCAGCCTGCTCGATCGGCGTGTAGACGCCATAGTGAACGTGCGGGTCTATGGCTCCGGGCAGAACATACTTGCCATTCGCGTTTATCTTCCGGAAAGCCTCTACACTTTCAGTCGATCTTGTTAAGGACTTGATCTTTCCGTCTTCTATCATGATATCTGTGTCGATCACGCCTACTTTTGGAACGACTACCGAGGCGTTTGTGATCATCAAGTCGCAAGAGTTCTGCATGCTCTCTTTGCCTTTCGAAGGGATAAGTCGAGCAGATGTTTATGCTTTTGTTGGGAAAAGCGCGGGTACGCCTTCTAACTTTTTTCTTTCACGTCCCATCTGATATTTTATATTGGGAGCTGTCAGCACCGTTACCGGCGGGCTGGTAGTTCAGCGGTAGTAATGCTCGCTTCGCAAGCGAGAGGTCGCGGGTTCAAATCCCGCCCAGTCCACT
>DADA01000121.1 GCA_002494895.1 Nitrososphaera sp. UBA210 | reverse complement strand
ACTCCACGGATCCATGCGCTCGAGCTGATACCCGGAATCGGCAAGACGTACATGATGACGATTATCAAGGAAAGGGACAAAAAGAAATTTGAAAATTTTGCCGACGTCCAGAGCAGGGTGGGGCTGAGGGAGCCGGCAAAGCTGGTGGCCAAGCGAATAATAGAAGAGATAATGGGTCAGGCCAGAATGAACCTCTTTGTAAGAAAGTAATGCCTAACAAGCGAAGAGTCCTTGGCCAGCACATGCTGGTTGACAGAAAAGTCCTCGCCGACATTATCGCCGCTGCAGACATCAACAAGAACGAAATTGTATGCGAGGCCGGGGCCGGGCGCGGGATTCTGACAGCAGAGCTGTACAAATGCGCAAGAAAGGTTTTTTCATTCGAGGTCGACAAGGCACTATACTCAGATGCGCGTTCAAAGATGGCAAGCCCGAATCTGGAGCTGATTAACGCGGATCTTTTCGATAGGACGGATTTGCAATTTGACGTCTTTGTTTCTAACCTTCCGTACTCTAGAAGCAGGGATGCTTTCGAATGGCTCGCGACGGAACGGTTCAAGAGGGGCGTGGTTATGGTCCAGAAGGAATTCGCGGACAAGCTGACGGCAGGGCCGGATGACAAGAACTACAGGGCCATTTCCGCGCTTGCAGCTTGCTGCTTCAAGGTAAACGAACTATTCCATGTCGGCAGCAAGTCGTTTGAGCCTCGGCCGCAAGTCGAATCCGTTGTCCTGGGCATACAGCCTATCCGGGCCGTGTCGCAAAAGACGATCAGAAATCTCAACCTGCTTTTTTCAAAGCGCAACAAGAAAGCCTCGTCGGTTGCCTCCAAAGCTGGAATAGCCAGCTTTGAGTCAGGTGAGACGAGAATTGACAAGTTGCCCCCCGACAGGCTGGTAGAGCTGGCAGTGCTGATGCCGGGGTGATATACGCCCCTTCCGATGATACATTCCTTCTGGCAGAATGTGCAAGTCGATACCGTGGAAGGCACGCACTTGAGCTAGGAGTCGGGTCTGGCCTAATATTGAATGTGCTCGAAAAGAATTTTGAATTCGTTGCCGGGAGTGACATCGACCTTGGCGCACTGGCATTTTGCAAGAATCGCACACGCGCGGATCTGATCTGCTGTGATGCAGCTTCGGCCATTGCTCCGATCCACTATTTTGATCTGATAGTGAGCAACCCTCCTTATCTTCCTGATGACAGTAAGATCGACTCCACCGTCCACGGTGGACCGACCGGAGTTGAAAAAACGATCCATTTCGTTGAATCTGCAATTCCGCTGCTCGCAGCGGGCGGCAGGATGCTGCTGGTGGTGTCATCGCTTGCTAACCTGGCAGCGCTTGACAGATTTCTTGCCAGAGAAAAGATCCAAAAAAAAGTGTTGGCGGAAAAAAAGTTGTTCTATGAATCGATTGCTGTCGCCGAGCTGCGCGACATGAGAATCAGCTGATGCCATAAATTATCCAATGCGAGAGGTCAAAAAAAGTAGACAGACTACCGAAAATTCTACCTAGGCGGCTTTATAATGAAAACCAGGTAGCGGACATGGCTACAATTCAACAATTCAGGTTCAAAGGAAACGGCTCGGTTGGCCTCATAGAGACGGTGTACTCGATTATCAGGAGCCGCAGCGGCAAGGTGACAAGCAAGGACCTTGACCAGCTAATTGGGAACAAGGCCGACGTCAGGTTTGCAATAACCCGGCTGACCGTGCAGGGGAGGATCAAAAGGATCCGAGGTTTCGGAAAGGTCGGAATCGAATATTTCTACAAGGACATTACCTTGCAACAGCAAAAGCCCAAGCCTGCTGTTGAAGAAATCGTGACGGCCGGCTCTAGCTGGTACTAGCGCTATCTAGTGTTCTTCTTAGTTCCGCGATATGCTTCGGATCTGTGCCGCAGCATCCCCCTACCATCCTAATGTTCTGATACTTTGCTACGAAATCGCCAAGCGCTGTCGCGACATCTTTGGGTCCCATCCTGTAGACCGCCTTGCCTCCCTCATTATGGGGCATTCCAGCATTGGGCATTACCAGGATGGGCAGACCCTGCTCACTCAGCCATCTAACGCTCTGCGCCATCTCGTTTGGACCCGTGGAACAGTTCAGGCCAAACGCGTCTATCTTCATGCCGCTGACGGAAGTATAGGCGGCATGGACAGTAGTTCCAAGCAGCATCTTGCCGTACTGGTCCAGTGTAACGTTTGCTATGATGGGGACCCTTCTGCCGGCTCGCTCCATTGCAGAGTGGCATGCCTCTACAGCCAGCTTGACCTCCAGTATGTCCTGGCTGGTTTCTATCAGGAGAGCGTCAACGCCGCCCAGAATAAGTCCCTCGGCCTGGAGCATGAAGGCATCGCGTATTTCGTCCAGCGGCTTTTGACCAAGGTCAGGATCGTTGGAACTGGGCAGATATCCCGAAGGGCCCATGGCGCCAATGACATACCTTGCCCTGTCCTTGAATTCCTGGCAGACGTCTCGCGCCAGCTGGGCGGCGTTTCTGTTGAACTCGACGGTCC
>DADA01000096.1 GCA_002494895.1 Nitrososphaera sp. UBA210 | reverse complement strand
TCATGGCGTCAGTGGCTGGTTCGGTTCCAAGGAGCCCGATGCCCCCGATACAGTGCTTGTCGTCATCCGGAATTACCGCTTTGCCTAGGAGCGCCTTGACAACCGGTGCGCCGAGTTTTTTCGCTGTCGCAAGCACTTCGTCTCCAGCGTCAAGTGCCCCTTGCCCCACCAGCAAGACAATCTTGCTTCCGGCGTTCAGGATTTCTGCTGCGCTTTTCAGCAGCGCCTGATCGGGGACGATAGCGGATGCGAAAACATCCGAAGTATGGCCCGGTACCTTGTGGCGCGAATACCTGCCCCCCAGTTTTCTTTCCTGAACGTCGATGGGAATTGTCAGGTGGCTGACAGCTCTGTGTGAAAGTGCAGTCCTGCAGGCAACATCTACCGCCATCTCTGCGTGCTCTGGGCTATTGATCATGGTGTTATAGTCGGCAACATCCGAGAACAACTGCAGCAGGTTGACATCTTGCTGGTACGCTGAATTCATCAAGTCCGAATAGGTGCTGCCAGTTATCGCAAGTACCGGGGTATTGTCCAACTTGGCGTCGTACAGGCCGTTCAAGAGATGGATTGCGCCAGGTCCAGAAGTAGCGACACATACCCCCAGCTTTCCCGTGTATTTCGCATATCCGCAGGCCATAAAGGCCGCAGACTCTTCGTGCCTGACCAGAACAAATCTTATTCTATCCTGACGTCGTCTGAGAGCCTCGATAAAGCCATTGATTCCGTCGCCAGGAAGGCCGAAAATCGTGTCAACCTGCCAGTGCATCAGAGCCTCCGCAACAATATCGGCAGTCCGCATGTTTTCGTACTGTTCCATACTGTAATGATGCTCGCGTACGTTAAGAAGGTATCAGTTAAGGTCGACTTTGCGATTATTAAGCATGGTCATTGCGAAAAGGTTAGAAACTTTATGGAATGAAGAGCGCGGGCAACAAGCAGCGCTTCATCTTGCAAGTTCGTGAAGTGACAGACTGGCCATCTCCATCGCATCTTCAATGGTTTCACAGCTGATTACTTTGGCACAGCGCAGACACAAACCATGTTGGAATGGATTATGGCATCTCGAATAATCGCAGCGATAAAGTATTCCACATTTCTGGCACTGATGGCTGCAACCGCGAGTTCCTGTCCTACTGGACAAATACTTCAGCCCTGCTTCGGTTGTTCTAAATTTCATTTCCCCTTGACGGTATTCCAAAAGGCCCTCTCTGAGAAGGAAGGAAAGATAGCCCCTGAGTGCTTCATGGGAAAGATATGTTTCATACATCAGAATCGTCTGAGTCGCACCATTGTCCGCGGATTGCAGGATTAAGGACAGGATCTCTGTCCTGCTCCTTCGTTCCATCTGATCTTGATTGCTGCTCAAACCATTAAAGGTGAATCAAAGCTTGTTCTAGAACAAACTTGAGGCTGTCTAAGTCCACAGCTTTCGATCGCCTGAACCTATTAAAGCTGCAATAGGAATAATAGTTGTGTTATGCCGTAGTCGACAAAACCTGGCCAATACGGCTGACCAAGTCGCTAATCCTTACCGGCTTTTTGAAAAAGCACTTGATGTCCATGTTCGGAAATACTTTCTGAAATTCTTCTTTGTAGATTTCGAAAGCGGTCATAAACGCTACCCTTACCATTTCGTCCGATTTTCTCAATTCCCTATATACGTCGAATCCGTTCATCTTGGGCATTCTGATGTCCAAGATTAGTATATCATATCTTCCAGGCGCAAACGCCCTAATTGCGTCTTCAGGATCATTGAATACATCGACCGCGAATCCGTTTTCTTCCAGTCCTCTCCTCATGACCGTGGTGATGTCGGATTCGTCATCCAGTACCATGACCCTCCTTTTGACGTCGCCAGGTCCTGATGCTGCCAAGATAGGTCATGCTACGAGGTTCTCGTATTAAAGTAGATTGTTCTCTGGCTCTATTAGCCTAAAATCGGCTATTATTTCATCTCAAACCTGCGAATTAACCATGAGGGATTACAAAAGCACCTGTGGTCCCGGCTATTGTCAATCAGCTTTTCAAAGTCTCACTAAGATGGGAGACACACACGAACGGAGGTGGTACTTCCTTGCGGCTAGATCACGTTCCTTCTAACCAGAAGGCGGCTGTTCTCCTTCCGTGCTCTTGTAGTCCTGAAGCTCTGGCTTTTCCTTGTCGCTGACTTGTGGTGCGACATCTTCCTTTTTCTCCGCGGCCTGTCCTTGTTCTTGCTGTCCAGCACCAGCGCCTACAACCTCAGCAGTTGCAAACCTTGCACCAACATTCGTGATTCTTATCTTGACTTTCTGGCCTACTCTGCCCCCAACAACAAAGATCACGAAACCCTGTATTCTTGCGATGCCGTCGCCCTTCCTGCTCGTTTCACTGATTTGCACATCGTATTCCTTGCCCATTTCCACCGGCTTTGGACCGCCAAAGCCGCCTCGATTGTCGCCATACCTTCCGCCGCCGTAGCCTCCACCATATCCTCTTCCTCCGTATGACATTTTACTATGGGTATGATTAAGACCACCCAATATAAACAAATGAACCCGGTCAAGGCGAAACTGGTGTTTTATTGCCCGCAGAATTCTTACGTAATATCATTCAATCATATTTTTATACTATGTTCCACGATAAAGTAGGCATGAGATATAGAAGCAGGACTGACATTGTGTCGCAGATGCTAGAAGCTGCAAACGGCGGGGCGACCAAGACGAGGATAATGTATAGTGCGTTCCTGTCCTATGAGCAACTGAAGGAGTACCTTTCAATGTTGAGCGAGAACGGCCTACTGGAACACGATGAGGAGAGCAGGATGTACAAGACCACGCCCAAAGGCAACAAATTCCTGGAAATATACAGCCAAATAGGAAGCAGTATTCAGCCAACATCAGTTCGCGCCTAGACCACAAGCTGCGACTTTGCATAGACTTTCCTAGGTGAGCGTCTGTAAAAAATCCGCCTTTCATTTTTTCGCTGATCTAGTCTTAAGATTGTCTTTTTGCTGGAGCCCGTGAATCGCGTCATGGGAAGAAATGACTTTTCAGATAGGTTCCATTTCGCGATAATGCCTGGGGGAGTTCAATCTGCAGCGTAACGATGGAGACTGCCTGTGGCATCAGCATCAAAGTTCTACAACCCTTATTTGTTTTGTCGTAGTCTAGATTGCGATGATATGGACAATTGTATCGGTAGTTCTGGGAATAATAGTCCTCGTAATACTTCTGAGAGTATTGTTTGGACTGATCTAAACCATAATCTAAATGGTGATACCTATGTTCGAAAATTTTACCAAGCTACTGGAAAACTCTGTTTCAGCCTATGGCTCCAAAGTACAAGATATGGCAGAAGCTAGGACCGCCGAACTCGCTAGCATTAAATCAAAGATAAGGACTCATCCAGAAGAAGTAGAAAAGTGGTTTGACGGAGAGATTGACAAAGTAAAGAGAATAGACATCAATGACATCTTGCGTAAGGCGAGATCATGACTATCGCTGAGTATGTT
Source organism: Nitrososphaera sp. UBA210 (assembly GCA_002494895.1). GTDB lineage: Archaea > Thermoproteota > Nitrososphaeria > Nitrososphaerales > Nitrososphaeraceae > Nitrososphaera. Next base: position 4,869 of record DADA01000096.1, on the reverse strand, counting down.
CTGCTGATGGATTGGAAGCGGTGATCCATATTTCGCGCGAGCAAACGGATGCCAGGGTCCCAGGGTCCCAGGGTCCCTCGGTAGGCCACTATGATGACTGGACGTGACGAGGATGAGCATTCAGGAGACAGGATCGTTGAAGATTATGGTACGGTTCTGCGCGAAAGCGCGGTGCTGACCACCTTCGCAGGCATTCTTTTTGGCTTCCTTTTCAATGTATCAATCGACATTCCAGAACGATTTTCCTTCATAGATAGGACAGCCTTGTTGGTTGCGTTTTTCTCGATAACGGTGGCAATATCGCTCTTTGTGATGCCTGTGATCTACCATCACGTTCAGTATCCGTACCGTGATATCGAGAAATTCAAGAATAGGAGTCATCGGTTCATCATGTTTGGCCTTATCCCAGCCGGCATTACACTATATCTTGGCCTGGCGATAGCTCTGTCATCGGTGATGGAGCCCCCTTTTGCTTTTGCGCTTGGCGCCGCACCATTTGTACTGGTTTACGTGTTTTTCAGGCTAAGAAAATAGCAGTGTTATTCATCAATGCGCTCAGGCAACAAGAAAGAGGTTCAGTAGAATCCTACCTTTTTCGGTAATTCTGAATCCTTCGAACGGTTGCGAAATGCTTTCGATCATGTCCCACTTTTGTAGGAGCCCAACGTAGTGGGTTATCTGATAGTAGTTCATGCGTGTTCTGTAAAGCAAGTGAGTTTTCTTCACCGGCTCGGTAGTTTCTCGCAGAAGGTCGAGAAGTAAGCCAAGCTGATCCCGTCTCTCTGGTTTTTGAATTTCAGACTGTAATTGCTGAAAATGTGGTTCTGACACAGCATCCCATGGGCATTCCGTAGTTATTATGCGAAACTGATTCATGAACTATCAATTTCTTATAGAGCATGATTGCTTTCAAATATGAGCGGAACTGTACCAAAGTGGGCAGACCATCAACAGGCATTAATGCGATTCGTTCTCAGAAGTCTTTTATCTTGCAACCATGTCTTGGATACCATTGGGGAAGCATGAAATACCCACTGACATTCTGAAGCTGTTGGATTCTAATGAAAAAGTCATGTCATACATGAAACAGAAAAAGTATCACCCGGCCATTAACATCGAATCAGTAGCCATCACGGATAAACGCATTATCTTTAGAAAACCCTCCATGCTCAGAATCAAGAAAAGCTACACCGACTATAGCTATGCAGACATCCTGAACGTGACAGTTGACAAGGGTCCGCTGAGGTCAACAATAAAATTGAATCTAAAGATGGATGGCAGTGATTTGTTGGTGGAAGACATCCCTAACGAGGAAGCTCAGGAAGCGTTCAGGATCATCAGGCAGGGAATAGATCAGGCACGAAGTAGATTCATGACGTGAATCCGCCAGGTGAAAAACCTAGCGAACACCTGTCGGTTTTTTGTTTTTCATGTGTTCTAGTTCCCAGTGCTTTTCCTTTTCGGCTTCGCTCACAAAGGCAAGTCGGCAAATTTGACACAGAATCTTGTGTGCCCCCGGCTCATTGCTTTTCGGTTCTCCGGCTTGCATATGACACCTATGATCCTCATAGGATAAATATGGCTGCTAATTCGCAAATTTGAAACATCGGGAGAATATTCATGCGTGTTTCTCGGATGTCGGACCTCTTTATTGTGAATGGAATATTTTCTTCTATAGGATTCTTTGATTATCGTTAAGTGCGTTGCAACCCTAGCACAAGTATGGTAGACGAACAAGAGCGAGAATATGAAGAGGGTGCGCAGGGCACCGAGATAGGACGGAAGGACAATCCGTTAAAGGAGTACAGAGAAAGTGAGCCAATGACCCCGGCCAAGCTAAAGGAGCATGAACCAACGGCCGTAAAAAGGGACCCTTCTGATCAGAAAATCGTCGAAAAAGCTGAAGTTGGATCCGATCCTGAAAAGGCAAGAGAAATAGCTAGAAGAAGCGGTATGGCGAAAGGCACGGCAGGCGCAGCTCCAACCGGAGACCAATACGAACAGGGCGCCGCTGGAACGAACAAGTAGCCGATACCCCTTTTTCTTTTTTCCCACTAACCGATGTCCGATGAATCGTGAATAGTACTTTGTGTCGTAGGTGTTCGATGGGTCAGGAATGTCTTGCAGCTTGATTCGCTTTGCCGGCGTGTTCAGAAACGTTTCTTGCTTCTGACTGCACTTTGCGTTCAGCCCTTTCGGCTTTCTCTGCGGCTTTCCGCGCTTTCCCTGCCTCTTTCTTTGCCTTCCGCGAAGCTTTCTTTAGTCTCTTCGCCTCTTCGCTCGTTTCCCTCGCAAGGCGCTCCAGACGTTCGGCCTTTTCTTCTGCCCGCTTGGCCGCGAAAATAGCTCTATCTCCTTCGGTCTTTGCGATATCTAGCGGATCAACAAGTTCAGGCGAGGGCTTCATCTCTTCATAGGAAATCTGCGAGTCAAGGTACTTTGAAATGGGTTCTAGTGAATTGTTCAGATCTGAAACATATCCCCGAGCCTCAACAAGCCTGTCCTGCCTCAGAGCATTTATCAATCCATTAGAGTAGATCTTTAGGTCATCTATCAGTAGTTCCCTGCTTTCGAGTGCCATGCAATGATCTCCTCAACTTTGTATAAAAGCGAATAGTAATGCGAGTATAGAAGAATCAGTAATCCTCGGAATAGCAAACCAATCTTGTTGCGAGCAACTGGTAGCCCGAAGGATCATGTCCGCAAGTTGAGAATATCACTGAGAATCTATTCTTCCTCTAAAATCCTGCATTACATCCGGGCGGGTGTTCTCGTAAATTACAAGAGCATTTCCAGCAGGGTCGCGGAAAGTGCAGCAGGGGCCAGGAGGTATCTCTATCCTGTTCTCTTCCTTCCATCCTCGCGATTTCAGGGCAAGCACACTATTTTCAAGATTCTCCACCCGATAGATCAGCATAACATCATTTTGCTTGATATGATCCGCAAGCAAGACGTACGGCTTTTCACCCGCTTTTGATAACTTGATGCAGGCTACCCACACTCCAAAAGCATGTATCTTCCACAGCAGCTCTCCACCAAGAACATCCTTGTAGTACTTGACAGAAGAGTCGATGTCTGAAGCAGGTACGTAGAGAAAGTCAAGCGATTCGAACATGATCCCTATTGTCCGAAATGATTCAAATGGGTTTCCCCACAATGCAAGGATGAAACCATTCTTGCCTAACGAAGCGCATCATGAAGTATCTGCAATAACGCTTCTCCCCTAGGACCTTCTGCCTGCACGCTGATATTACATCCCGGTTCCTTTGGGGTCAGCACGACCACAAGAGAGTTCTTTTTTCTTGTAAAGTAGTAAATGAGCGCGAAAATTCCTACAATAAGAAGCAAGATTATTAGAATGGTTGTATCGTACTGCCGCTCGCCTCCAGCGACTATTTTGTGATCCGGGCTTGTTTCCTTTATCTCTAGCGCGCTTGAACGTATGTACTTCTGTGCAGTGTCATAGGCTTGTGATGCACTCAGGGTGGAGTCAATGTTCAACGAGCCCATTTACCGATCTTATCGAACCTACAGATTGCAATGTAATAAGGCTTTCAAATAGTCCCAGGCATCTGAGCGCAGATCTTGCTAAATGCCGCAAAGGCGATCAAAAATAGAAATGACAAAAGCCGTCGACGGCCAGAATGATGCCAAGTATCAATCAGTGCCTGGAAATGCTTCGGTCGTCACTTCTAAACTGACGGCAGATAAGGTTATTAGTTTTGCAGTGAAGCGACAGTTGGAGTTACGAATTTTGTCTGATCGGGACTGGCACAACCTGGGTCCAGCTGAATCTCTGAAGGATCCGCCTTTGAGAGAATTAACAATCGGACGAACTTCAATAGCACTTTCATACAAAGATGGACAGTTCGGAGCCATTTCAAATGTTTGCAACCATGTCGGAGGTCCGCTCGGGCGCGGGATGATCGATGGCGATTATGTCAAGTGTCCGTGGCACAACTGGAAATTTCATCGGGTTACGGGATTTGGCGAGCCGGGGTTTGAAGATGACCGTGTCCCGCAGTACGAGCTAAAGATGCAGGACGGCGACCTGTACATCAACCTGCGCCCCATAACACAGAGGAACAAAGCTCCCACACCCGCCTCACCCTCTTTCAAGGCCACTAAAGCGAGAGGACGGGCCTATCAGAGTGGTCGGAATTTCCACCACAGCAATGGATCCAAGAAATCCCCGGTACTCTACTTCTGACAAGCTCCTCGAAATTGCTCTAGAGCATGCCAGAGATGCGTTAGGCGCTCAGACACTTCTCATAAAGCTTAATGACTTGAAATTTCGGAACTGCGAAGGATATTACTCCAAGGCCGCAAGGGCATGTACATGGCCGTGCTCCATTACGCAGATGGACAAGACCGACGAGCTCGACAGGGTCTACGAAGCTCTTGTCCACTGGGGCGATGTCATAATTGTGGCAACACCCATCCGGTGGGGCGCTGCCAGCTCTCTGTACTACAAGATGGCGGAAAGGATGAACTGCGTCCAGAACCAGATCACCATTGGCGACAAGGCTCTTATCCAGAACAAGGTCGCTTCATTCATCATAACCGGCGGGCAGGACAACGTCCAGGATGTGGCCGGACACATGCTGGGTTTCTTTTCAGAGCTTGGCTTTGTATTTCCGCCCTTCCCCTACATAGCCCATACCAGGGGTTGGTCTGCCGAGGACATGGAAAACAACATTGCGTTTGTAGAAACGAGCTCTGACCTTCAGGAGGGCGCAAAGGACCTTGCCCGCAGGAGCGTAGAAACCGCGCAGCTGGTTCTTGGAGGCAAGCTATCCAAGGAGAGAATAATCCATCCAGGAAGAAAGGCGCAGCCGATCCACTTCAAAAGCTAGTCGGAAGCGCAGC
>DADA01000117.1 GCA_002494895.1 Nitrososphaera sp. UBA210 | reverse complement strand
AGGGCGTTGCATAACCTGTAAAGCTCGCCCGGGTCCTGGGGCTGGGAATCGCCTGTAAAGATCATCAAATTGTGAATTTTGTCATGATAGATTTTGTATGAGTCATTGATGGCGTTCACAATGCCGTCAGAATGCGATACCCAGGGTTTGTCACTTGATGTTATCTCGGCGAGAAGCTGCGTCTTTAGATGCTGTGAAAGAAATGAAGAAACAAGACCCCCTACCCTTCCCATGTCAGGTAGCGAAGCAACAACGGTAAAGTCCTCTGCCTTTACTTTCTTTAGAACATTCAGCTTGATCACTGTTTGTCCATCCCGTTTATCTTTGCTAGAAACGCGCATATCGCTGTGTAGTCCATGTCTGAAAAGCCGCTATTGTTGGCCGCTCTAAAGATCTGCTGGGCAAGTGCGGTCTGCGGCAGCGCAATGCGCTCTGACAGTGCGGTGCCCGTCGCCAGCTCAAGATCCTTGAGCATGTTCTTCAGGTGGAATGTGGGCTCATAGTCGCCTTGCACCATCTTTGGACCCTTCTTTTCTGAAAGGCCCGTTTTGAAGTATGTGGAATTCAGGATCTTCACAAACAGCAATGGATCTATGCCCGATCCCTTGACAAGTGTGATGCCCTCAGAAACTGCACATGCAATAAGCGCGATATTCAGATTCAGCGCCAGCTTTATCGCGTTTGCTGCCCCGTCTTTTTCTCCTACATAAAATATAGGATGTCCCAGCTTTTCGATCGCTGGCCTTACCTTCTCAAACGCTGAGCCCGAGCCTGCGACAATCGGCACAAGATCGCCCGTCTCTGCCGCTGCCGGACCGCCCATCACGGGCATGCCAAGCATTTCGATCCCGGCGTCACGGAGAGACCGGGCACAGGTCTGTGATTGCGATGGCGAAATTGTGCTCATGTCGGCGACAACCAAGTTGCGGTTGTTGGATTTGATTATCCCGCTCTCCCCGAAGAGCAATTCCTGGACTGCTCCAAAATCCGTCACTGCAGTTATCAGAAAATCGCAATTGTCGGCCAGCGCCTTGGGGCTTGAATCGATGCGCGCATTTTTTGCGAACCGCGATGTCTTTATCTTGCTGCGGTTATAGATCGATAACGCATCTCCGGTGGACAAAAGCCTCGAAGCGATGCCTGAACCCATAAGCCCAAGCCCCGCTACGCCTATTTTCATTGGTGTCCTAGCTTCTCATGTACACAGATAAAAGACTATAGTGGTCCCTATCCGCCACGCTGCAGGATGAACCTGAGGCAGAACCTTGTACCTTCAGGAACACTTTCTACGTCAAGGAAGCTCGGGCCGAAATCCAGAGGTATTTGCACAGGAGGCGAACACCACTTGCCCACCATGAAATCGTGTGTTACCATCTTCACCTCGTCGTGCCAATTGGTCCAGTCGTACATGTTCATCTGCTCCCGAGTCAATTCCACCCGCGAAATCCCCGCCATCAGGCCTCCGAATACGTATTGCATCTGCAGCGCGCCGAAATTATCTTTGGTATAAGTAAAAGTCTGCACATGTGGGGTGAGCGCACTGTCCGAGACCAGCTTTCCAGTCCACCTTCCTAGCACTTCGTCCATCTGTGGAGCCTCCCCGTACTCTGAATAGATCTTTTCGTGATCCGTTTCAGTCATAAAGTCTGAATGGTACTTTCTGGACATGCTGAACACAAGCATCTGGTTGCCCAGTGGCGGAACCCCAAAGAAGGCCTTGCCGAGTATCGTGTCCTTGTCGATCACTTTGAGCAGGTCGTAAAACATCGAAAACTCTGGGCCGGTATATTTCAGGTGTACCACCTTGCCGTACCTTGGATGATCCATCGGTTCCGGAATGTTGTCGGCATAGACAGGGGCGTCGTATGGATGCGTCACTCCCTTTAGTATCCCGTCTTTTCTGAAAAATCTCTTCCAGAATCCGCCAAAGTACCTGGCCGCAATTGTCGCGACATCCTGATCTATTGGAAAGAACCCCTTCCAGTGATTGTCGTTGTAGATTATTAGAGAGTCCTTGTCAAATGACCAGCTCGTCGGACTGGGATTTTCATCCAGGGCATTTACCAAGTTCTCAACAGGAAGAGTGTCTTTTTCCCTGTTGAACATTGCTTCTAGCCTTGAGGCTGAACAATACATCGGCTGTCCAAGTGAGCACGTTTCTCCTTCCTTGGAGGCCAGAGGTAACGGATCAAAGCTAGCCTGCCAGTTATTGTTGATATAGTCTGCAGTCATTGTCGCCAGCGCCATTATAGTTATTTGCGGATTCACCCCTACCGCCGTTGGAAAGACGCTGGCATCACAGACAAACAGGTTGTTAAATCCATGAACCCTGCAATCAGAGTTGACAACGCATTTTTTCGGATCTTGTCCCATCCTATTTCCACCCTGGGGGTGCGCGGAAGCCAGCTGAAGTCCGTTCGGGTTTGATTCGACCGCCCGCACGAAGCTGTCGATATCATCCTTGCTGTAAAGCCGGACGACATCCCTGTGACCGCTTATTACTTCGCTGGCCCCAACTTCAAACCACATTTCAGCAAGCGTCCTGAGCCCCTTCGCAAAGTCCTTGATATCCCTGTCCGACGGCTTGTAGTTGACCTTCGGGTCTCCGTCTGCAGTCAGCGTAACAGTTCCGCCGGGATCGTCTCTTACCATTACCCCTGCCATTGCGTAGCGAACATAGTCTGCCATGAAGAGTTGTTTTTCTTCCGCGAACGAGGGCACGCCCAGGGAAAACTGGAAGGATGGCAGAAAAATGCTCTCTATCAAGAACCCCCCTTCCTTGACTCCGTTTGTCACTCCGAATTCGTGGCATGTATATGCCATAGGTATCCCGTCGTACGCGTTTATTTCCTTGGTAAACTTGCCCAGGAGAAAGGAGGCTGGATGAAAGCTCAGCCCCTTTCCTGCGCGGTCTTCGGAAATGCCGTTTTTCAAAAGTATCTGGGAAGACGCGATAGCGCCGGCCGAAATGACTACTACCTTTGCATTCACCCGAAGCTTGTATTTCACCAGGCCGGTCTTTCGGTCAATAAAATTTCCGTTAATCCCATCTACAACTCCGTTTGAATGTGTGACGGTTTCTGCAGAGCAGTTGCAATAGATCCTGATGTTTGTCTGCGGATCGCGAAGTGCCCTGCGTATGTACGTGACGAGCATGTCCTGCTTGGTCTCGTAATGGCAGCCTATGTGGCAAAAGCCGCACTGCATGCATTCCTTGCAGTTCCTGTCGTTTGAGCTTGATTTGAAGTTCTTTGCTTCGCACGCCCGCTTTAACATCCTGTTGTTTTCGTTCAGCTCATGATCCTTTACCTTCGCCACTCCAAGTAAAGACCAAACTTCGTCAAGGGCCTTTTCCCACTGCACGTCAGAGATGAAGACTCCCATCTGCCGCCACTGTTCTCTTACTACTGGAGGGGTTTTGAAGCAGACGGCATCATTGATTACGGTAGAGCCCCCAAGACACTGGCCTTGTGCAACAACCATCCGCAGATTGTCGGTAAAATTTGCGCCTCCGTTTTTCCAGAGAAGGGGCATCATTTCGACTTCCCTCTGGGTCATGTCTTCTGCATCAAAGTACCCGCCTTTCTCAACGAGGACGACTGACTTGCCTTCCATAGCAAGCTTGTTTGCGATTATCGCGCCCGCTGCGCCTGATCCAATGACGCACACGTCGGCTTCTTCCAGGATATCGTGTGTTACTATAGAGTACGATTCCCTCCTATCCCTTATCTTTTCTGTGCCATGGATAGTGCCTGTCAAGCTGTCGTCCTCCATGCAACAGAATGATCATGATCGGGGAACTCTTTTGGTCGGGCTATTACCTGGGGGCCGGGATACCCGTAAAGTTTGTAGATCCTCTCATTCGTGTAGTAGAGCCAGCTCCTTATTGACCTGATCATCTGGGTAAAAGAATTCAGAAAATCAGTCTGGGAGGGCTCTATTGTGTCCCCCAATGACATAAAAAGGGCGATCATTCTGTCTGCAGAATTGATGTATGGATCATCAAATGGTCTGTCGTCTGAAATAATAATGTCGTCAAATTTCAAGTCATCATTGCTCGCGTTGCTGACTGTTTCTGTTTTTTTTACCACGCCGTACTCGTCGGTGACTACAAGATAGACATCAGGTCCCCTTTCCAGAATGTCATAGGCGGCCTTGTAGGAAGGAGTTTCGAACTTTATCAGGAATTTTCCCTGCGAGTCGGTGAACGCGTGCCCCAGGTAATCGTCAGCAGATCCAAGGTCGCTGTCAAAGGCTTCGACAAGAAGATCGGCAAGAACATGGCCATCCCCATTTTTGATTTGTCCCGTGATTTCATAATGGTGATTGCCCATGACTAAATGTGGTTGGGTAACGCTTTCCAAATTACTTAAAGTTTCCCATACTCGGATACATTTTTTGTTCACTAACCCTAATTAGTAAGCTGGAACGCTAAACCTCATCGGATGCTCGCTGCTAGCGATCAGCTGCTCTGGTTCACTCATGTGACCACCGAGTATAAAGTCAGAGGTGGCTCGCATAAAGAATTTGTCTGGATGACGGACAGGCCCCCTATAAGACTCGACTGGGATAACTGCACCGTGGACGTTGCAGGAACGCTTTCGGACGGAAGCGTAAGGTTCGTGATCAGGAGCAGTACTAACCGAAACAGCGACTACATGGGCGACATCCCGGTGAAGCTCAGGTACATGCTTGCCCTTGATGTAGACCCGGCGACTATCTCAGAGCCGCGCACCGAAAGGAACTACAGCCTGGCGGACTCCAAGAGAAAAAGGCTGCCTGATTCGGTAAGGTTAAAGCCTCATGACAGATGGGTCTTTGACCTCGGCGGAAATGCGCAGCTGTGGGAATGGACCAGGCAGGATACGGACTTGAAATCCAGCAGGGTCCAAATGGTACATGACTCCATACAGAGATTCCTTGACTCTCCCGATCGCCATCAGGATAACATAATTAGAGTCGCCGCAGACAGGCTTGACGAGATAATTCCGGTGATATATCAGCCTGCCGTTGACTCGCTCGACAATTTCCTGCGCGAGACGCACTGCCACGAGACCATAGATGGAGATGCTGCCAATGTTGAAGTTTCCCTAATGTTCAACAATGAGCAACTGCGAAAATTCAAGTACGCAGATGGTTTCTATCGGTGGTTCAGGAAGCTTTTTTACGGAAGGCAAATCGACATTGAAACTTTCAGGATTCACTTTGTCAGGGACAGGGCTGATGAAAACTACTTTGTTTTTCAGTCCATCTACAGCGGCAACCATGGCCTAGAGTACGACACTATCCACCTGGACAGGGAATACCAAAAGCGAGAGATCGAGTACTATTTCATGGACTATTTCCACCCGGTAGTGTTCGTGAACACATCAAACCACGCGATGGCCGGGCATGACAACAACCCCGCACTTTGGAAGTGGGAGTACCTTTCATGGGTGGAGAGAGCGCCTGTCGTACTGGGAAAAAAGTCAAGGCATGAGCTTAATCGTCAGTTCAAGTCGATCTTTGGCTGACACCCCCTCCCCCGAAGGTGCTGCCTCGCTTATTAGAAGTGCATAAGAAATGTGTCAGCATGTCGGCACTGTGGTACAAGGGTGCAGCGACGATCGAACCAAAGAAGAGCAAGTCGTTGATCCACCCTTTCGTGGTCAGAAACTATAACGGCCTTACCATAAATCCGTACCAGGGATGCGGGCATCGATGCGCCTACTGCTATGCAACATACGAATGGTCTCCAGACTTTTACGACAAGATATACGCAAAAAGCAACGCAGTTGAAGTTCTAGAGGGTCAGCTAAGAAAGTGGAAATCCGATACTATTCATCCCGTGATGGTATCATCAGCGACTGATTGCTACCAGCCAGCAGAGCTGCGCTATGGTCTGACTAGAAAATGCATTGAAGTACTGCAAAGCTTCAACGTGC
>DADA01000006.1 GCA_002494895.1 Nitrososphaera sp. UBA210 | reverse complement strand
AGGATCACAAGCGGGTGTTTGATGGAGACAAAGGTCCTAACACTGGTGGCATGGGAGCGTATTCTCCGGCCCCCGTGATAGAAGGGGAACTGCACGACAGGATTGTAAAGCAGGTCATGGAGCCGGCTGCTCGCGCCATGAAAAGCCGGGGAACCCCCTTCACGGGCTTTCTGTACGCCGGGATCATGGTCGATGAAAAGACTGGTAGGCCATTCACGCTTGAATTCAATGCGAGAATGGGCGACCCTGAATGTCAGCCGGTAATGATGAGAATGAAATCCGATCTCTTGGAGTATGTCGATGCGGCCATAGATGGCAGGCTCGACACCATGGATCCGATCGAATGGAAAGATGATACGGCTGTCTGCGTCGTCATTGCCGCCAGGGGATATCCGGGAAGCTACAAGAAGGGAGAGTTGATAGAGGGTCTTGGTTCTGACATGGGGCCTGATGTGTCCGTTTTTCATGCGGGGACTAGCAGGGATTCGCAGAACAGAGTGCTTACTAACGGAGGCAGGGTCCTTGGCGTCACGGCTCTAGGGAGTAATGCCGAGCAGGCAGTCGAGAAAGCGTATTGTGCCGTAAGAAGAATCAGATGGGGTGAAAATGGGCATCACTATAGGACAGACATTGCAAGAAGGGCAATCATTCGGCCCGTGTGACAACACCGTTTTCGGTTGCTATCGCATCCATCCTCCGGTCATGAGATCCGTGTGGAAGCTTCTCTATTAGCTGAAATGAATAGGCGAGCCCAATCGATATCATGGGGTTCTTCGAGAGGAACTTGTCGTAGTAGCCCCTGCCGTACCCAAGTCTGTATCCCCGCCTGTCAAATGCGATGCCGGGAACGATGAGCAAGTCGATGCTCTTGATTGCTATGCGGGGTGGGGGTTCCATGATGCCAAAGCGCCCTTTGACAAGGTGATTACTGTCTGAATGCTGATAGAAGGAAATGCTTTCCCCTTCTACTCTCGGCAGGGCGACGGTCTTGCTAAGCTTCAAGGCCTCGGAGATTATCAGGTCAGTCCTCACTTCGGAGCCAAACGCAAAGTAGGCTCCGACGCTGCCAGCTGTCCGGAACTTTTTGCTCATTATGATCGATTTCTGCGCAGCTTTGCTAAGCCTGGCGATTTGGGTCTGCCCCTGGCCGTCGCGCTTTGCAAGCATCAGTTTGCGAATTTCTCGCTTGCCCTCCGGAGCCAGTTACCTCATCTCGCTTGCGACTGAGGCAGCAGAAACGGTATTTTTCAACAGCATTGCCCTTGTCATCAGGCCCACTCCTCCCGGTACGGGTGTTACCCATGATGCCTTGTTGCTTACCGATTCAAAGTCAGCATCACCGGCGAGCTTGCCGTTCACTCTTGATGTTCCAACATCTATAACGACTGCGCCTTCTTTGATCATTTCGCCTTTCAGGGTAAAGCGCTGCCGGTTCCCCACTGCCGTGACCACAAGATCGGCATTGTGTATTTTCTTTGCCAGGTCTTTGGTCTTTGAGTGGCAGATCGTCACCGTTGCGTCCCTTTCAAGCAGCAGGAAAGCAAGCGGCTTGCCGACAAGGTTGCTGCGGTTCACAATTACGGCATCCATTCCGCCGACTCCAATCTTGTAGTAATCCAGCAGCTCCATGATACCTGAAGGAGTGCACGGTTTCAAAAGTGCCATTCCGTTCTGGAGCATGCCAGAATTGTAAGGAGTGAGGCCATCTACGTCCTTGAGCGGGTTAATCATGTTGATAATCTGAAATTCCTTGATTTGCGTGGGAAGCGGCAGCTGGACAAGTATGCCGTGCACAGAGGGGTCCTTGTTGAGGAGCTGCACCACCTCGGCGAGCTCCGCCTGTTTGAAATCACCGGACAGCTTGTGATCTCTAGTGACTATGCCCACTTCCCTTGCGTCACTTTGCTTGCTGCTCACGTATGTCGAAGAGGCGGGATCATCGCCGACTAGAACAGTCGCAAGGCATGGTTGAACCCCGGCCCGCTTCAGTTCGTCAACCGCTTTCTTGACCCTTTCCTTGACGGAAGCCGAGACGACCTTGCCATCGATAATTCGGGCTTTCAACCGTTAGTTGAGATTTTCCCGCTCTATTTTGCTTTTTCTGGCATAATACGGATCGATGGAGCCCTGCCACCGACATTCAATGCTCTGAAGGAAAAACTTGAAAATGATGCCGAGGTTAGTCCTTGTCCATTTCGACCTGCTCTAGGCGGTCAAGAGCCTCAACTATCTCGTTTTGCAGCTGCTCGATGCTCTTCTCCTCAGAGCCGGTTTTCCGGCTGGCGATGGGCGTATTTGCCTTCGAGGTCTCTGCAATTATCTTTTGCACCTTGGAATCCAAAGTCGTGTCAGGTGATATCCCTGATTTTGAAAGTTCCTGCAGCTTGCGATCTATTGCACCGATCCGCTCCTCGAGTATCCCCGCCAGGTTGTTGCGCAGCTCTGAAATGTCTGCAAAGTCTGCTGCAGGTTGCAATTGTGAGATCTTTAAGTTCAGCGACCCGAGCTGCTCCTTGTACCTCACCAGGAGCCGGTCTCTTTCAAGTCTGTCTATCCTCCCTGCTTGGGCGGCCTCGTAGACTCTTGTGATGGCTTCTGAAGCAAGGGCTTTCTCAAAGAGAGAAGAAACGAGTTCAGTTCTCACGGCGTTTGTTGATGGCCTTTGCAAAGTCTTGCTGCCAGAGGATCGAGCCTTACTCATCCTTTCCAGGAACGCTGCCGAGATAACACCCGCTACCGATGAACCCGCGATTAGAGCAATTTCCACGGACATTGTTGCCGACCGGTTATTTGATGGTGCGCAGCAAGCAGAAAAGGTTTCTGTTGGTACTAGATGACCTGCCGCTTAATCCAATCGTACTTGCGCATTCTTGGATCAGGATAGCCGCACTTTGAGCATTGCTTTCCGCGCTTGTGATATGAATTGTGGCCGCATCTTCTGCATCGAATGTGGGTCTTTTTGCGGGTGAACTTGCCCATCGAAGTTGTGCCCTTTGTCATGCTCCATTACCCCTACTTTGGCGGCGGCGAAATGATAACCACGTTATCTCCTCTGACAACGATGGTGCCCAGATCATTTGACTTGCCTTCGTCAAGTATTTCCACGGATTCCTCGAGCAGCAGGTTCATGTGTTGATCGAAACCGTGAAGGTTCCCTCTGATCACTTTACCGCCCTTTAACTTTATTAGCACAACTTTTCCAAGGCTCTCATCGAGAACCTTTACCGCCATATCCACTGACAACTAGTTCTTCCTCCCCGTAAAGCGTGATATAGGCATATATTAAAATTTCATTGCCCGTGGGTCATCGCGGTTGTCTCATTTGTCAAGCTCGGTTATGGCGTCTGAGAGCTTTGTGACAATTTCTTTGATCCACCTTTTCCCTTTTTCAGCCGATGCCTTTCTGGGATCGCCCCATACGCCATTGCCCGTTATTTTAGGAAACGACCCCGGCGCGTTAGTTATGGTGCTATATGCGGCCTTTGATTTCAACAGCCGCTTGGAGTTAGGTGCTGCCTTGCTCATGTTTACGAGCTTTGGTGCTATTGCGAGCACAAGCGATGTCTCGACCTCTCCCGCGTGGTCAAATTCGCGATCGAGCACCTGCCAATAATGAAAAGTATGGACGCTGACATCTCGTGGCAATTTTCCATGCAGTTCCTGCGCTATATACTGCAGCGCACCCATGTTTCCGTGATGTCCGTTTAGAATAACGATCTCTCTTATCTGGTTTTCAGCAAGAGAAGTACATGCATCGCATATCAAGGTGGAAAGAGT
>DADA01000012.1 GCA_002494895.1 Nitrososphaera sp. UBA210 | reverse complement strand
AGAGTCTTTGAGTTAATCTCTTCCACAGAATCCAAGAGCTCGTTGAATCTCGTCTTTCCGTATAGCATCATGTCACGAAGTATGAGCACGGTGAATTTTCGCCCGATGAGATCAAAGGTATTGTAGATCGGACATGATTTTAGTTGTGGCGACTCCAAGTTACCAGCCTTTCACCTGCATACAAATTCGTTACTTTCTAACTTATATAGCTTACTTTTCTTCATCTAGTTACAAATGGTTGAGGTGAAACTATGAATAAAGTGGCGATATTTGTATTCGCAGACACCGGAGCAAAAGAGGGTCTGGGCCGCGTCGTGAACGCATTAGAGACGGCAAAGGAATTCGCAAACGATGATGTGCGATTGTATTTCGACGGTACTGGTACCAAATGGCCCGCAGAATTAGCCAAAGAGGATCACATAGCGCACAAGCTGTACGAGTCCGTGACGGGCAAGGTCGCAGGAGCCTGCTCATTCTGTGCAGGGGCATTTGGGGCAACAGAGTCGATCAAGAAGGCTCGGATCCAACTCGTGGACGAATTCGATGACCACATCAGTGTAAAGGGGCTCCTTTCAGCCGGATTTCATGTCATGAATTTCTAAAAGATATTCCCGGCTCTGGACCATTTTCAATTTTTTTAATGGGATTTGGAATAGTGGGGGTTTATTAGTTGCCTGTAATGGTTTACGCGCATGAATCAACCAAACCCGGCGGACGTGGTAAAAAATCTGATCGAAGCCATTAATCAAGGTAATCTGGATAAAGCGTTGAGCTTTTACGAGCCTGATGCCGCCTTTATCGTTCAGCCCGGAAACATCACTCGAGGAAGAGATGGAATTCGCACTGCACTTCAGGGATTTATTTCACTAAAGCCTTCGCTAAAGGGGGAAGCTCCTCAAGTGGTTGAGGCAGGAGGTATCGCACTTTATTGTTCTAAATGGACCTTACAAGGTACCCTCCCTGATGGCAAACGCGTAGAAATGAGCGGAGTCTCTTCCGATGTTCTCCGTAAGCAGACTGATGGACAGTGGCTCGTTGCTGTTGATAATCCTTGGGGAACGAGAATTGTGCCCTGACTTTGTGGTTGCAAATAATTAATCGTTGGGTAGATCCTTTACAAGATCTGCATTTCGGCAAGACCGTCCCTTATGCAAATACTTATATTCGTTTTAAAGGGCAATCTGCTTCGCTTTGTCCACTCAGGAAGTTGTAACTTTGGAAGATCGCAGGAATTCGCTGATGAACAGGCGCGAGGTCAAGGCGCTGTTCAGAGGCGCCGCCGGCAAGATCAAAAGGACCGAGGCGGTGGATAAAATGGCTACCCAGCTTTCGATTGACAAGAAGCAGATAATCCCAATAAACTTGATCTGTGAAACCGGAATGACTGATGTTCACGCAGTATTCTACGTTTATGACGATGAAAAGGAGGCCGGGAAGCAGCTCCCGCGCTACAGGATGCTAAGGACACTTCCAAAGGAGGAAAGAAAAAAGATACTGGATGATGAAAAGGCGGCAAAGCTCAAGGCAAAGCAGGAATCTGCGGCATCCAAGGGAGGCAGCCCAGCCGCCGCTGGCGGGGGTAAGAAGAAGTAATGGCTGACAAAAAGGCTGCAAAGGGCGAGGTTTCTGTCTACAAGTTCTACAAGGTGCAGGGTGACAAGGTAACCCGGACAAAGAGGGACTGCCCCCGTTGTGGGAAAGGAGTGTTCATGGCGGAACACAAGGACAGGCTCACCTGCGGCAGGTGCGGCTTCACCGAATTCACGCATAAAGAACAGGCAAAGAAGGGCAAAAAGTAACCTATTTCGCGATATCCCGCAGTTCTTTCTTGATAGCGTGCGCGACTGATGGAACTAGCACAGGATAGAACGATTCTATGTATCGCCTGCTTTTTGACAGCGATCTTACATTCGAGCGATCCTGTGCAATCTCAAGGTAGCCACGCAAGAATGCCCTAGTAATATTGGCAGCAGCAGAAATGTTTCGCGTTGTCTTTAGTCCCCAGCTTAGGAACTCTGCCAGGTCCCACACCTGATCGCCTGAACTAAATACGAACTGCTCTAGGTCTGTAAAACAGAGGCCACTTTCAGCTGCGATCACATTTTTCGGTTTGATGTTGCCCAGGCTTGCTCCTGCATTGTGGATCCTGGCAACTTGGGAGCCGGCTTTGGACAGCAAGTAAAGCTCGTCGTTTCCTTTGATGCAGCTTCTTATCACCTCAGCCAGAGTTCTCCCTTCTACAAAGCGGGTCACGAGCAGCTTTCTATCCAGGACTACGGCCTCTATAGCAGGCGTACAAAGGCCAAGGCCGCGGACGTACCTGATAGCCTTGTATTCAGACCCGAGTCTTGAAATCGGGTCTATCTTGAAACGCTTCACCGGCGCGGTCCAGAGGCTCAACGCTGCCCACTTTACTGATTTCGTCTTTGCAAGATCCTTTACCACGATCTTGTAGTCGCCAGAATTCACACGCATAGCGTAGAGGATGGTCCTGCTGTTTACGTTTCCAAGCCGGCGTTTTCGTGAAACTGAAAAGTTCGTGATCCCGCGGAAAGCCATCAGGTCTGCGAGCCAGTCCTTGCTCTCAGCTACGAGCTTGCCCTCCGCGAGCTGCCAGTATTCTCGTCTCGGATATTCCATGAACGCTGGAAGTTCGACTTGCTGCCTGGCATGGCGCCTGATCTTTGACTCGGCTTCCCTGATGGCGAGATGGTAGATCCTTCTTCCCGCATAGGTCTGGACTATATACGAACCGAATTCCTGCAAACTCTTTGTCAGCTTTAGTCGGATCTTATCCCTGTGGACGGTGATGCGCTTTTCGGAAATCTGCAATAGATCATCACTTCTGGAGAACAGCTGGCCGTCTTCTGAAACAATGTCATGGAGTGCCCTGCGGTAGCCCGCAAGTGCAAAATTCAAGTTGCGCTTTGCTTCCGGCCCGGCATAGGT
>DADA01000118.1 GCA_002494895.1 Nitrososphaera sp. UBA210 | reverse complement strand
AATCTTCTTGCCTTCAGACACATGGAAGATGGTAAAGTGAAAACTCTCCTGAGTTCAAGGATCGTTCTTCTGGGTCTGGCCTCCGTGCTAGGCACGCTAGTTGTGGCAAGTTTCCATGAAACGGCGTTTGCCTACACGCTAGATAATCCCGAAGATGCTGACGAAGTAAGATACAATCTTTTCATAGACGAAGAAGGCGACGGGGTTCTAGATACAGATGAGGAAGGAAACCTAATCCCGGGAGCGATTGATACTGGAGACCATGCCTGGATGCTGACAGCCTCGGCATTGGTGCTGATGATGACTCCTGCGGGACTTGCAATGTTCTATGGCGGCCTTGCAAGAAATAAGAATGCAGTGAATACGATTCACATGGTGTTTATCACAACCGGAGTAATCGCGCTTCAATTCACACTCTGGGGTTATAGTCTGGCGTTCGGTCCGGACGCAGGCGGCTACGGGTTCATTGGAACACTGGACTGGGCAGGATTGCAAGGCGTGGTTCACGACGCGCCTTCAAGCCAGTATGCAGTTACCATACCTCACACGACTTTCATGGTCTTCCAGATGATGTTCGCCATCATTACTCCTGCACTCATCGTGGCATCGGTAGCAGAAAGAATGAAGTTTAGTGCTTTCATAATATTCATAGTAATATGGGCTACATTCGTCTATGACTTTGCAGCACACTGGACATGGCAGATAGCTGTGCCTGACAACTATGGCATGAACCCTGAATACTGTGGCTTTGGGTGGACCGGGTGTTTGGGTTCACTTGACTTTGCAGGCGGAACAGTAATTCACATAACGTCTGGCTGGTCGGGTCTTGTGGTGGCGCTGATGCTTGGACGCCGACTGGGTTATGGCAAGGTACCGATGGAGCCACACAACGTCTCACTGGTGGTGCTCGGCGCAGCTCTACTGTGGGTTGGCTGGTTCGGCTTTAACGCGGGTTCGGCGGGTGCAGCAGCAACCAATGCCGGCAGCGCGTTTGTTGCCACACAAATCGCAACAGGAATGGCGGCGGTGACATGGGCCCTGATATCCTGGGGACACACCGGAAGACCGTCGACTGTCGGGGCTGCGTCAGGTGCCGTGGCCGGGCTTGTAGCCATTACTCCGGCATCGGGATTCGTATCGCCAATGTCCGCCATCGTAATAGGCATTCTGGCAGGCATTGTCTGTTATGCGGCCGTGGCGTTCAAGAACAGGAGGAAATGGGACGACGCCCTGGACACATGGGCTGTGCACGGTATCGGAGGTCTTGCAGGCGCACTGCTCACAGGTACGTTCGCAGAGCGAAGATTCACTTCCTGGGGAGATGATGGCCTCGCGTTTGGCAACCCTGCGCAGTTCTACGAGAATGCGGTGGGCGCGTTTGCGGCACTTGCATGGGCAATGGGCATAACTGCAGTCATTATCAAGATAATGGATGCAGTCTGGCCTGGCGGCATCAGGGTCACGCCAAAGGAAGAAGAGGTCGGGCTTGACCTATCACAGCACGGCGAAAGGGCCTACGTAACATAGGGGATCTTCCCCTCTTTTTTCATTCTTTTTCTTTTCTCTGAAGTCCGAATAATCTTATATCCAAGCATCAGATACTGCTTTCGGCATGAGCGCTCGTGGAAAGTTTACAACGGGCCAGACGTGGGGAGCTTTGAAGAAAGCGTGGAAGGGATACAAGATTGCCAAGGTGCAGCAGGACAGGGCAAGGATGACCGAGTACGCAAAGAAAATAAAGACCCTGCAGAACGAGCTTGGCATAAAGCAGTCTTCGTTCCCCGAGGTAGGAGTATAGCCCTATTCGTAGACCGCAATGACTCGGCTGCCAAGTTTGACCAGCATTGGACCAATGAAGGTCGTAAGAGCAACAGCCATCCCTATTATGGGAAACAGCGTATGGCTGATCACGCCAAGGTCCTGCCCTGTCTTCAGAACGATGAAAGAGAATTCGCCCAGCTGCGCCATGCTAAGACCAATCCCGAGCGCAAACGTCTTGTCAAATCCGAAAAGCCGTGCCCCGGCGTAGACTCCGCCGAGCTTGCCAAGTACCGTCACGATTGTTATTACAGCGATGGGAATCCAGTAAGCGGATATGAGTGAAAGATCCATGAGGGCTCCTATTGTCACAAAGAAAATCGCGGTAAAGATCTCCCTTGTGGGCGAGATCATGGTGGATATCTGTTCTGAAAACTTGCTTCCAGCAATAATGACACCGGCAAGGAAGGCGCCTGTTGCCGCAGAAAATCCAAGCGAGTAGGAAAGGAACGCAAGTCCAAACGCCATGCCAAGTGCGAGCATGATGGTCAGCTCGTACCGCTCCAGTCGCGCTACAAGGGAAAAGAGCTTGGGCATCAAGAGGACACCCGCGGCAATAGTCCCGCCGATGAACAATCCTATTTTTCCGATGGTCAGGAATATTTGCTCCACTTCAAACGACCCGCTCACAACTCCAGAGTGCATCGCGCTTAGGATGACGATTGCCACAAGGTCTTCTATTACGAGTATGCCTATCATGAGAATGGCGGAGGAGGACTCCATCTTTCCCATTTCCTCGAGGACCTTGACGATTATGGCAGTGGAGCTTATGGAAAGAGCGGCCGCCAGAAACATTGCGTCGTAGAATGACCATCCAAAGGCTGCACCAACGGCGAAGCCGATAAGGAGCATTACCAGAACTTCGATTATCGCTATCCCCGCTCCTATCTTGCCTATCGCGCGGAGCTGGCTCAGTGGGAAGGACAGGCCAACGCCAAATAGCAGGAGCACGATTGCAATGTCCGAAAAATTGTTGAGCATTTCGGTATCCTTTATGAGGCTGAAAGGACCAAATGGGCCGATGAGGATTCCTGCTACCAGGAACCCGAGAACCATGGGCTGCCTGAGGATGTAGGCAAGTGCACCTACTCCTGAACATACCAGTAGTAGGTATCCTAGGTCTCCTACGAGCTCGATGCCGATACTCAATTGCCTAGCGGCTATGAAAATCTGGTTCCTTTATAACGGAAAGTCAAGATTACTTTACTTCTCCGATAGTACCAGTGCCATGTACGAATCGTGCATCAAAGTTAAATACGAGCCTCGACTTCGCTGATTTTGCTTGGCATTTCGACAAAAGGAAGCCGAGATTATCAGCGAAATACTCCTGAAAGCGGCCAGCGAACCAGAATTTAGAAACGCACTCATCCGCGATCCAGGGGTGCTTCTCGAACAATACGACGTTTCGCCCGAAGCGAAACTTATCATCAGGCGCAGTATTGTAGACTTGACCCAGTAGGGAATAGTGCCGAACTAAAGTTAGTCCGATCGCGGTTTAGAGACTTGCTACCACTTTCTGTGGGCTTGCTGCCTCATATGGTAGAAGAGGTATTGCTGCGCATAACCGGCATACTGGCCAAAGTAGCTGCGCATGACATCCGAAAGGGTGACATATTGAAGGGGGCTCAACTTTTCACCGAATTTTGAATCTGATAGGAATTTGTAGTGCTTGGCTAGGGACCTTGCAATCCACACATCTATGGGAAACGCCTCCAACTTCTCGAGCGAGAAAAGCATGACACAATCCGCTATTTTGTTTCCAATTCCATACACTCTTAGAAGCTCCTTTTTGGCGTCTTCGTATTGCGCTTTCCTGACGGCATCCAGATCCAGATTTCCATCTACTATGCTTTTTGCAACCGCCTTTACTGCCTTTACCCTGTATCCCAAACCACAAGTACGTATGTTTGCAGCTGTGGCCTCATGAATTTTCTTTGCTGTAGGAAACGTAAAGAATTCCCTCCCGTCTACTATGACACGATTGCCGAACTTTCGAGAGAGGTTGCGAAGCATCATCCGGATCATGGGGATGTTTGTGTTGCTCGCGCATGCAAACGAAAAGATGCACTGCTCAGGATCCTGTCTCATCAGTCTCAGACCCGCGTACTGCCTGACCAGCGTGCTCATGAGCTTATCGCGACTGATCTCGGAGATTATCCGGTCAATGTCGTCATCCAGGCGAAAAATCGCTCGCTCGCAGGAATCGAGGTCAGGAAAGGAAAGAAACTCATGCCCACCATCGACTGGACTGATTCTGACAACATGGCTGCCGTGTATGCCATACCACGAACCGCCTATCATTTCCCACAAGAAGGCCTGACCGCTATTGATGCTCTTCACAGGATCAAAGCTCTTGAGAAGTGAATGCTGCAAATGCGGATTCTTCTAGCACTTCTTGCTGAACATTAATGAATCTTTTCGTAATTGCCTTCTGACAGCATTAATGTTAAATAAATGACGTGCGTGCCTTAAGTGACAAACATGAGTTCTAGTGATTCTACAGATCCTGTCGATTCTTTCAAGAAGGCGGTGGAGAAGGGAAGCGAAGCCCAGAAGGACTTTATGAACCAGTTTTCTGCAATCCAGCAGGATGCCATGCAAAATTATTTCGCCGTCCTTCGAGGCCTGTCATATTACAATGCGATGTTCAAGACTACTGTCCAGAGCGGCGGAAGGATCTCTATACCAGAGGCTGAAAGGCAGGCGCTCAACATAGAGGACGGTGACCTTGTGCAAGTGATCGTGGTGCCTATTGAGCGGCGTCGAAAGACAAGAGAAGGTTAGTCGTTCAGCCCTCGCTGCCCATAAGGAACTTTAGGACAACCTTGTTAAACGCCATCGGCTTCTCAACATAGGGTGTATGTCCGCAGTTTTTTATTACCACGAGCTCGCTGTTTGGAATCTCGCTGTATTCTTTCGCAAACTGCACGGGTATCATCCTGTCTGTATCTCCCCAGACAAGCAGTGTCGGACAAATTATCCTGCTGATCCTTCCCGGAAGCAATGGCGCATGCCTCATGCCAAGGAGAGTAGACATGAAAGCATACTTTGCGTTTGGAAGCCTCATCCTATTAACAAAGTCCTTTGCGATATCTTCACTGACAACGTTGGGATCAAATGCCATGTCCCGGAAAGCCTTGACCGCGTTGTCGTACGTAGGATACAGGGCTGCCATTATGTAAGCATCCAGAACCGGAGTGGATGTCCGCATCATGCCGGCAGGTGAAGCGAGCACTAGTTTCTCGACCCTGCGGTTAGACCTGATGGCAAACTCTGTTGCGAGATGACCCCCGAATGAAGATCCTGCCATGCACGCCTTGTGAATCTTTAGATTCTCAAGAAAGCCCTTAAAAAAATCCAGGAAAAAGTCCATAGTGTATTCGAGCGTCGGCTTGTCGCTATAACCAAAACCAATGATATCGAGTACTACTACGCGATAGTACTTTGAAAGAGTCGGTATCACGCGGGACCAGCGCTCTGCTGAAGCGCCGATTCCATGCAGGAGGATTAGCGTCCTTGTTGCTTTCGCCGTGTCGTAGTCGAAGTAACGAATAGAGTTGCCGTCAACGTTGGTGGTCTTTTGCGGCATTGACTGCTCCTGCAATCAGTTCGTTACTATCCGGACTTCACTTAATATATCTATGCGGTTGCAAGCCTGCGTTGATCCACCTGAAATCCTCTCAACTTACTATGATATCTTTTCACGTGTTGCTGCGTCAGGCGCTCTTCTTTCCTCTTCCGTACCGCGCGTATTTCTGAAGATAGTAATTCGCGTTCTTTCGGACAATATCGTAAAAAAGGTGTGGACACTCTCTGAAGGCAGGGATATCGGAATCGTAATAGCCGCACGTCCAGCAGATGCACTCCGTCCATCTGCCATCTGTATATGCATAGATTCCGGATTTGCAGCAGGGACAGGCCGAATCAGACATCCATCGTTGGCTGCCAGAATCCCTTTGTAATGGCATGCTCAACAAATCTGAATCATTTACTAAAAAAATCTATGAATTATTTACGGACCTAATTAGTTTAAATCTACGACATTCGTTTTTCAATTGAGAAGTGGCCTCTGAAAAGCAGGTTGTGCTTTCGATTGCCGAGGATTCCATCGTGGCCGGACAGGAACTTCACGGTAAAGTTCATATCAATTACTTGGGCAGATTCGATAGCCTGGTGATTAACTCGCAGATAGACAATTCGAACGACGTCTTCTCGTACACTTTTCTCAATGGAAAAAAGATAAACCATCCCTATGCCCGGCTTTCAGTCTTCAAGACCGAGCTGGGCGGCAAGAACCCAGTTGAATTTACAGCCACGACCAAACACGTTCCAGCTTCTGACAATTCAAGTGTCAAGTTTCGAGTCTCGCTGATTCAGGAACATAAAGAAATCTTCAATGATGTCCGTTTCGTTCAGGTAGTAAAGGCTTAGGCGAAGTTCTCCACTACGGTTACCGTACCTTTCATGTGGGGATGAGGCTCGCAGTGGTAGGCGTATTCGCCAACTTTTGTAAATGTGAAGGCAAATGTCTGCCCTTCCATCAGAAATCCGCCAGGTAATATTTCCTGCTGTTTCAGGGAATCGAACGGTCCGTTAATCTTGTCAACGTAGCCGTCGTCAGTCGTGACAGTATGTGGAATAGAGTCTTCATTCGTCCAAACTATCTTGTTTGATATACCGATGGTAGCTCGAATATCCTTTGGCTCAAAAAATTTCGGATTCGTGTCCAACGAAGAGCCCGGCACTATGGTAACAGAGACGGTCTGTTCTGGGTTCAGAATTTCATCCGGGAGGATAGGCTTGGCGTTTGCCTCTGGTATGTAAACGAATTGGTAGTATCCGATGCTTACTGCAAGTGCTACGACAAAAGCGATAATGCTGATGCCGCCGGCGTGATTTTCCATTAGAAGACTCTGATCTCCATCTTTACATTTTCAAATATAAAGCTTGTTCGTTCGCTCAAACTTCAAGACCTTTTGAGCTATCTTTTTCCGTCGATGGCGCAGCTTGACGCGCTTCGCCGGAAATGCTTGCGCTCTTTCCGCTTGCCGCAGCCTGTTTCTGCTGCTGTGACAGCTGGGGCGTCTTTTCTGAACTGACCTTTGAAACAGTAGCTGTCGGGGGAGCTGCAAGCGGTTTCTCCGGGGCAGGAACGGCTGGTGCCGGCCTGGGAGCAGCAGGCATAGGTCTTGTCGTGGCAGGAGGAGTAGGTTTGGGAGGCGGGGCCTTTGCGAGTGACCTGCCGTACCTGTAGAGGTGGAACATGCCAGCAAATACGAGCATCATGATCCCTATTACGAATAGCGAGTAATTCTTCATTCCCTGCAGCATCGCATAGTAAGCGGAAATGTTCAGGTATACCTGGAACGCAAGAAGAACTATGAACAAAATGTACAGCCACCTTTGCGAAAAGTTAATCGAGCTCTTGGCGGTCTTCTTTGGTTGCAGCTTTGCGTTTGCCTCCGCATGCTTGGCGAGCTTGATCATCATGTATGTAAAGCCAAACGACAGAGGCACGAGCAATATCATTACTAGGTAAAAGAATATCGGGTCAATTACGAGCCGTTCAAGCAGAGCCTTATCTCTGTCCGGGTCTATGTAGAATCCCCAGTACGTGGTGACAATGATCTGTGCAAGGCTGGTGATGCCAACTGCAGTGATAATCGGTCTGTCCTTCCATGAGAACTTTTTGTACCTGTCCACGAAGGGCACTATCAACAGGGCGAAAATGAAGAGCCCTGGCCACGCTACACCCGTGATGAACTTGTCGTACATCGTTCGCAGGAAAGCGTAAAGGCCGGTCAGGTACCACTCGGGCACCGTGATACCTGGCGGTATCTCGGGCTCAAAAGGCAATCCCAGGCCTACGGGGAACACACCGCCAGTGATCGTGACTGCTCCAGAGATCGCCATGACCATCGGGACATCGAACACGAGGAATCGCGGAAAGTGGACGATCATCAATCCGAGTAGTGCTATAGGCAGCATGAACACATGGAATGTATAGAAGCGCAGGATGAAATCGTGAAATCCGGCACCAAAGAACGCCTCTCTCATCTGCGGTCCCATGATGGGTATAGAATTTGTCAATGATGCCGCGATCGAAATTGCAAGCTCGGCGCGCTCGCTGAAAATGATGTCATACCCTGTGAATGCCTCGAGTATCGTGAGCACGCCAAGAATAATTCCGGTAACCCAGAGTATCTCGTTTCTGATTTTGTATCGGCCGCTAAAGTACTGGTAATACATATGCAGCAGAGCCATCATTACCATCGCGTTTGACGCGTGGTAGTGGATGTTCCGTATGTGGAAGCCGTACGGAATCGTATCGTTGATAGTCTCTACGCTGGTCCATGCTCTATCCAGTATGGGCTCGTACCATAACATCAGCAAGGCGCCGGTAATGCCTAGGATGATGAAAAGAACAAAGGTCAGCATCCCGAGAAAGCCAAGCGGGCTTACGAACCGGCCAGGCAGCGTAAATTTCATGCCCATAAAGATGGTCCTGTCTACTCCGGCATAGACCCACCGGAGGAACCTTACAAAGCTGTTCTCATACGCTAAGGTAGCGCCCAAATCCCACTATCCCATTCCCATTCGGACTCCACACAGGAGGCAATATGACCAGATCGCCATTTGATTCAACTTCGAGATCGAGTCTTGGAAGAACGTTCGAAGGAGGCCCTTGAAGAGAAGCAGGACCGGCAAAGGCCTTGCCCGTTAGAGGGTCATACAAGCTGCCGTGGCAAGGACATTCACCTCTCTTCCTGCCGTCCTCGGGCCAGTATTTCCAGAGGCACCACAAATGAAGGCAGACCATGCTGTAAGCCCTGAAGGCGGAGCCATCGGTATTTTCACCGCCGAGTTCTTTCGGAAGCCTGATAAACTGCCAGGTCCTGAAAGCCTCTTTGTTCAGCGCCGGATCTTCGCTCTTTGGATAAATGATCACTTCTGAATAATTGACCTTGAAGGTTTTTACGTTGGCAATCGAGCCATCCGCAAGCTCCACTTTGGCCCTAATGGACTGACTACCTACTGGATTTGGCAGGAACTTTCCCCAATCAACAAAAGGCGTAAATGTCAAGACAGTACCAGCGGCGGCCATCAGCTTCAGAAAGTCACGCCGAGATACATTTCCTCCGGTGGGAGGGCTCGCCATACTACGAGAAAAAGGTCTCGGATAACTTAATAAATCTTTGGAAAGAGGCATCGCTTCACGAATCAGACCGCGGTCAACCACATGTACTATTCTCCGATGAATCCTATAGCACTTGATCCAAACGTTCGGACAGAGACTTAATGCTTTTCGATACCTTCGAGCCAGGCAGTACCATCCAGCTTGGCATCCTTTAGATAGGCGCCGGATCTGCTGCCACTGTCGACCTTCGCGTTGCGGAGGTTGGCCTCTACCAAGACGGTCTGTGAAAATCTGCAGCCGGCAAATTCCGCTTCCTGAAGGTTTGCCCACATCAAGTTTGCTTTTGTGAGATCGGCATTGATAAGGCGCGCTCGCTTCATTTCGGTGTACATCAGCAGTGCTTCGGTCAGATTTGCTCCTTCGAAGTTTGCACCATTTAGGCTGGCCTGAACGAGGTTCGTTGCGCTCAGGTTTGCCCTGGAAAAATTTGCTCGATCAGCCATCACGCCATTAAGGTAAGCACCTGCAATGTCCTTGCTAGAAAAATCCTTTCCGGCAAAGTCAAGTTTGGATGTAAGGTTCTGCATCCTCCAGCCGTTGAATTCTTTGACCCTTCCCTGAATCAAGAGATTGAATCCATGATCCTGAGCGCCTGACACTTCAGTCGATGGCCTGTTGCTCCAATATATTTGTCAAGATTGGGGTTCCCAGGGATTTATCCCCTTTTGAAAACGCAAAGCGTCTACGAGCCCTTCCGCATATCCGATGCTCAGAACTGCGAGATCATATTTTCCCTGGTTCAGAAAACGCCCTGAATCAGAGATATAATATTCTGCATTGTCGAGTACTTCAAACATGCCCTTGTTAGCAGCGGAACCATCCGTTTCATTTCTTAGTATTTCTCGCATGTGCTGAACCGCGGCTGCTGCTTTTGGTGCATAGCGTTCGACCATCTGTACGGAGATCCGCTTAAGGGTCTGTGAATTGTCAGTGGGCTTGTCAAGGTTTCTGGTGAGCAAAGCGAGAGCTTCCGATTCTGTGAAATGAAGTGGGCCGGTTATGATTATGCTGTGTGGACCTTCACCGAATTTCGAACGTGCGAGAGATCCAACACACCCTGATGTTATCTGTTGGCTGTCCAGACCGATGCGGGACGAGACGACTGCAAAGGTGCTGTCGGAAAAAACACTGTATTTCTGATCAGACTCGACTTCTGACAGCAATTTGAATACCTCGATCGGATTGAGATAAAATGTACCACCACTTTCGCCGGAGCTGTATTCGGTAAGGATCAAGGTGTGGCATCCTGAAAGAAGGTTATCGAAAATGGCATTGTAGACGCTTATGGCCGATTGCTTGTCTGACATCATTGTTACCATCCTGCCAAACTTGTAGTGGTGGAGACCGGTTTCGCCTATGCTGGAATAGATGCCAGATGCAGAATGCAACACCGAGGTCTTGATCGAATCCCTCGCCGCTCTCGACCGGAGCTCTCCGTGCGTGGTGGCGATCATTGGGTCTCCGTACGTGACCAGTGCGATCTGCCCTGACTTTGCGTTCTCTAGAATTTCACGGCCGTCTTCGACGAACCATCTCTCCACAGGTTTGACCTCAAGACCCAACACTGAATGAAGCGATCCGATGTCGATGTCACTCAGGGCGCTCGTGAACCGTTCGACGTAGACTACGTCACATTTTTTCAGGAGGTCGAGAGCATGGAGGCTCAGGCCGCGATAGCCGCTGATGCCGATCCCTACGAACCACAGCATGGAAAAAGGGAACGGCTGGCGCCAATATATACCGCTACATCTTTGTCCGCTTTAGATGATGCAGCCGTGAAAGGTGGAATAGTGCGCGTCCGTAGACCTCGATACTGGCGACGTATTCCTCAATGTTCACTCTTTCATCCGCAGTATGCGAGGCATGAGGGTCGCCCGGACCGTACGTGATGACAGGGATCTTGAAGCTGTGACCCAGGACATTCATGTCGCCTGTTCCGGTCTTGCGCAAAAGCATGGGCCGTTTTTTCCGGACATCAAGTACAGCCAGCAATAGTGCTCTTACAAGAGGAGACGAATGGTCGGCTTCAAACGGTTCTGTCTTGTCCTCTATTCTGTAGGTGGCTTTTACTCCTTTTTCTGCAGCCACTTTTGTGATTACGGCGTCAACAGTGCGGAGAACATTGTCACAGGATGTTATCGTCGGGACCCTGATGTCCACCGTTATCTTGCATTTTTGCGCGGTGACGTTGTGGCTCGAGCCGCCTGTAATTTCCGTAAGGCTGCAGCTGATTGACTTTGCCTTGTTCTCGGCCGCTCCCACGCGCTCTATCTCGGACTTGATCGCCTCCCAAAAATCATACATTTCTTCGATCGAGTTCTTGGCAAGCCATGGCGCGCTTGCATGGGCACTGTTGCCGACGTCGCACGTCAATCTGATCGCGAGCCTCCCCTTGTACGCTACCGTAATATTTTCGACACCGGAAGGCTCGCCGAAAACCGCGTAATCCACACCCAGCTTGCTCTTTACAAGCTGCTTCACACCTGCCGCATTGCCTTCTTCGTCAACCACGCCGGCAAATATCACCGTCCCGCTCTGCTTCGGAAACTCTGATGCGGCAAGTAGCATTGCTATGAGCGGGGCTTTTGCATCAGACGCGCCGCGGCCGTGGATGTGCCCGTCCTCGATTCTGACGGGAACTTGGCCCGGCACCGTATCCATATGACCACAGAACAGAATCCGGGGCTGACCCGTTCCTTTTGAGGCTATGATGTTGCCAACGCTGTCGATATGGACCTGCTCAAAGCCTAGTTCGTTTACGCACTTGTCCTTTATCAGGTTCGCAAGTGCTGCTTCAGACCTTGAAGGGGTGTATAGCTCCAGCGCCTTCTTTAGCAGTTCTACAGCATAGCTTGGCGAAACCAATCAATATCCTGCCTACTTCTGTCCCAGCGCGTACTCGATCATCATCCCAGGTATGTCAACTCCCGTAACCCGGACGGTGTTCTTAAATTCAGTGGTATTGTTGACCTCATGAACCATCAACCCACCGTCCTTGCTCTCCATAAGATCGACTCCAACTATCTGGCCGCCCAGCGCGCGGGTTGCTTTCACGCAAATGTCTTCAAGCTCTTTGGTAACAGGGCAAGCCTCTGCCCGTCCTCCAAGCGCCATGTTGGTCTTCCATTCTCCGTCGCCAGAGTACCGGTAAATCGCGCCGACAACGCTTTCCCCAACAACAATCGCCCTGATGTCCCTCGGCGGCCGATCTACAAATTCTTCAAAGTAATAGATCTGGTAAATGGGAAACATGTGTTCCCTGTCTTCAATGACCGCCCTTGCCGACTCTTTGTCGCGCAACAGAGCGATCAGCCTTCCCCAGCTGCCTACTGTGGGCTTGATTACCGCAGGATAGCCGAACTTGTCTAGCGCTGCGACTGCACCATCCTCGGAAAAGGCCGAGATCGCCTTGGGGGTTCTTACGCCTGCTTTTTCCAACAGCATGTGGGCATACATCTTGTTTCCACACATAATAGCCCCCTGGAGCGGATTGATTACGCGAGAGCCGAGACCTTCCAGGGCTGCTGTAGAATGGACGTTCTTGAAATAACTGACGCAGCGCTGAAGAACGGTTCTGCCCGAAAACTCTGACTCTCCATTGAGGTCAAGCACAAGGTTCTTGCAGTCCACATTTACGACATCAATCCCCCTTTTCTTCGCAGCTTCATACAGGGCCTTCTCTTCCCACCTGATGCTGTCGTATAGGATGGTAAGAGAATTGGAAGAGTCTGGTTTCTCCCCGCCCCGCCTCACTGGCCCCAGTCCTCGCCGACAACCTGAGCCGGTTTAATGCTAAACTCGCCTGAAGACTTTATCAGCTCGTAACTTGCCCCGCAATCCGGACACGTAACGATTTCGCCTTCTATCGAGTCGGACGGTATTTTGACTTCGGCATCGCATTCTGGACACTTCATCATTGCAATATCTACTCCTTTGTTGGACTAACCTTTACGGGCGCGTCATTAAGTATCTTTCTCTCGAGCCGGTCATCGAGATAGAGTTCAAGTATGTCGCCCATCCGCAATTCCTTAAGCCCCTTGGCCAGCGTTTCGGCCTCGTGTTTCCCCGTTTCCAGCCCGAGCAGCGATAGCAGGTATGCGGCGCCGTTCTTTCCCGCAAGCTCTCCAAAGACTATCTTGCGCCTGTTGCCCACTATCTTTGGCTCAATTATCTCGTACGCAGCAGGGTTCCTCAGTATCGCCGCAAGATGCGTTCCGGCCTTGTGCTTGTATGCGCTGTCACCGACTACCGGTTTTGATTCGGGCACCGGCAGGGTCGTGTATTCAGAAATGGTTCGAGAAAGGTCTCTAAGCATGTGAAGCCTTAGGTCGTTGTTTGACCTGTAGACAAGCGTAAGGGCCACAGCGGTTTCAGCCAGGCTCGGAATTCCAGTTCGCTCGCCAAAGCCGTCTATCGTGGTATGGATCTGGTCAGCTCCTCCTTCGCAGCCTGACAGCGCGTTTGCAAGCGCAAGCCCAATGTCATTGTGGCAGTGTACATCGAGTGAAGTCTTTGACCTGTCGATGCTATCATTCACCATCTTTACTAGGTTGTACATGCCCCGTGGACGCATGATGCCTACCGTATCGGGAATGCTTATTCTCTCTATGCCGCGCTTGTTCATTTCTTTGCACATTTCGATAAGAAACGCGGGTTCTGTTCTGCTTGCGTCTTCCATTGTAAACCTTGATTTTAATCCGTGGGCCTTGATGTAGTCTGCCACTTCAAGTGCCCTAGTCTTGGCCTCCTCGCGCGATATCTTTAGTTTCGCAGACAGGTGGATGTCTGAAATGCCCATGTATGTCGCCACCCATGTCGCGCCGGTGCTGATTGCAATGTCGACGTCGGATTTGATAGCCCGGGTGTGGGCGACGATGTCGGCCCTGAGCCCCTGCTTGATTATTGTCTTGGTGGCCTCCGCATGATCCGGCGAAACCACGGGGCTTATCTCGATCTGGTCCACTCCGAAAGAGTCCAACATCCATGCGATCTGGATCCTTTGCTTGATGGTGAACGAAACGCCAGGGTGTTGCTCGCCCTCCCTTAAGGTGCTGTCCAGAATCCTTATTCTTTTTTCACGCTGACCATTTTCGGCCATCCAGTTATACTGGTGCGCATAGTGGTTCGGATCGTCTGTTTTTAGCGACATTTGAAGCGACTTTTAACTACTTTCGGATAAGATATAAACCTTATCGCAACTAAAACAGCGAATATCAGCGACTTGTTTCGCTCTGAACGTGAAACAAAGAGCGCATTTGAAAGGAAATCGGCGTCAGCACGAGAATAAAAGCGATTATCGTGAAGATTTCGTGTATTTTTCAACGGACTTTGCCAGACCTTCAAAAGAGCCCTGCACCATCTTGATCCTCTTCTGTATTCCGATCTTGTAGTTCTGCGTAACTTGAGACATCATCTTTATCATTTCCTCTTGCTCTGACAGGTGAGGGGAGCCTACGGACCTCCGAAGTTGGAGGGATTTCTCCGGAGTCATTTCCTTGATTGTCTTTTCAATGTCCTTTGGGTCAAGTTCAAGTTTCAGATCCTTGATCGCCTTGGCAATATCGCTTCCCCCCAAATCAGCAAGAGGAATATCTCCCTTTGACACCGCAACGCTAACGATATTGCCAACGATCTTGTGCGCCAATCTGAAAGGAATCTTTTTCTTTATCACAAGTTGCTCAGCAATATCAAGCGCTACTGCGTAGCTTGACTTTGCAGCCTGATGCATCCTCTCTTTGTTCACCTGCGTTGACCTCACAACGCCATTCATTGTCTTGAGCACGGCTAGCGTTCTTGCTGATGCCGCCAGTGCCTCGGGTTTGATATCCTGCATGTCGCGACTATATCCAGATGGGAGTGCCTTGATTATTCCCAGCATTGTGACCAGGTTGCCTGCAATCGAAGCGGATTTCGCGCGGACCAGCTCAAGAGGGTCAGGATTTTTCTTTTGCGGCATAGCGCTTGATGTCGAGCTGTAGCGATCGGCAAGCTCGATGTAACCGAACTCTGTCGTTGACCAGATGATAAAGTCCTCCGCGATCCGTCCAAGTGATGATGCCATTATTGAAAGCGTCGCAACGTATTCTAGAAAAACGTCCCGCGAGCTGGTCGCGTCTATGGAATTCCTGACGATCGAATCAAAGCCCAGCGCGACTGCGGTCTCCTTTCTGTCAATGGGAATCGTAGTGCCTCCGATGGCGCACGCACCTAGCGGTGACTGGTTTATCCTCTGGTAGCAAAGATAAAGCCGTTCCATGTCCCGGATGAGAGTTGACACATACGACAGCAGGAAATGCGAAAACGTCCCTATCTGGCCCTGCTGCAGGTGCGTGTACATCGGCATCGGCACCTGCTTGGTTTCATCTGCCTTTTCCAGTAAGCCTTCCAGAAGATCGGCCAGCGCTGCGCAAATGTCGTTGATGTCATCGCGGATCTTCATCCGAAGATCGAGCACAACCTGGTCATTTCGCGATCTGGCGCTATGCATTTTTCCGCCTGCTTCGACGCCAGCGTATTTGATGACAAATGCCTCGATCGCTTCATGAATGTCTTCAAATCCCCTGGTATCGATCTTTTCCGGATTCTTCCTTGCACTTTCCAGCGCCGTGAGGATCTTTTTCAGCTCATTCGGGGTCAGGTGGCCCATGCTGTGCAGCATTATCGAATGTGCCTCGCTTCCCACGATGTCGTAGTACAGGATCGACTGATCATGCTCTATTGAAGAGAGAAACTGAAGCGCGTCATCATCCAGGGTTCCCTTGGGCCGAGACCTGTACATGTAACACTGTGCATTACTGGTGGTTTAATTTAATATTTTATCGCAAATGCAAGCTAACTTCAATCAATCTGTTTGTAAACAGCCATGAGCTAGCCGTCTGTTATACCGTTTTGCCAATCAGGGGCATGGAATCCGCTCTGGCGTCGAGATCACCACACCTGATAGAATATCCTGCGGACCTTTCTGGGTGCAGCACCATTCCGCACGGTGGAAGAGAACTGTTGTATCTCTGTTCTCACGAAGGAGGCAGCGCGCGCTTTGTCGTCGTCCTGGGGTACTTTTCCGGCCAAAAGAAGGATGTCATAACAAAGGATCTGATCGAGCCCGTTGCTGAATCCGACAGGGGTCAGGTCGGCAGAGAAGTCTCAAAGGTCGTGCCAGCCGAGTATTCCAATGCGCATGTTTTCTTCCTCTGATTCTGCAGTGGTTAATACTGGTAGCACGTGAGTGGGTGGCGTAACTATGTTACGTGATCGTTAAAATAAATAGTGCCGCAGTGTGGGACATGGCAGACACTAGTCTCGTAATTGCACAGGTATTCGCAGGGATAGCTCTTGCCTTGGCTGTTTTCGGAATGATCGGAGACAATATGATAAGTGGCATGGGAACGGGAATGAAGGGACATGCTGACCTCGCCGCGAGTCATTTAGGCGGCCTGAGTACTAGTCACATGCCCGGTCTAATCGCTCTTGCCTTATCCGTAGCGGCATTTATCGTGTCGTGGAGGCATAGGTCATACCTGCTGGCAGGATTGCTAACTGCAGCCGGTATCATCTACACTATACACCTAGCGCCCTTTTTGGGAGACCATAGTATCATAGCTTTTCCCGGTCCTGTTGTTGGATTATTCTTTGGGCATGTGATATTGGGGCTAGGAGTGGCAAAGGGAATAGGATCCGCAAAGACTGCCGGTGCAGTGAAGCCGAGACAAATTTAGATTCGACGGCCAGTTACGAAGAATCGATATTCTGATTTCGATCGGACTTCTGCATTAGAGACCATACAGACAGGAGTGGTTAAATAAGGTGCCAGCCTCATCTTTACGCATGAGTCAGGAAGAGCAACTGCAGCAGACGAGACGCAAGATTTTTGACGAGCTCACCAAAGTAGTCGATCCCGAGATAGGAGTTTCCATAATGGAGCTCGAGCTGATAGACAAGGTCGATATTAGTTCTGGCAACGTCAAGGTCGACTTGCACCTGACAAGCCCTTTCTGCCCCGCTGTTTTCGGCTTCAAGATAGCGCAGGACGTGAGGGATAACATCTACAAGCTCCCCGGCATCAGCGACGTAAAGGTTGCGGTGAGCAATCATTTCATGGCAGACGCGATTAACAAGCAGGTCAACGACAGCAAGTATCCGCCAAAGCCGGCGGCCTAGTCTCGCTTTAGCCTTTCCTGCTTTTCAGCGATCTTTTTCTCATTCTTTGAGAATCCCAAGAGGTGGCCCCTCAGGAGCTGTATGCCTAGGGCTGGATCAACGCCCTTTGGGCATACCGAACTGCATGATCCAGCGAAATGGCAGCGCCATATGCCGTGTCTGTCGTCTACAATGTCCATCCTTTCCTTTGGTGCAGTGTCCCTGTTATCGCTAAAGTATCGATAGGCCTGTGAAAGAGCCTGGGGCCCAGGAAACTTTGTGTCAGTGGCAACAGTCGGGCATGCCGAGTAGCATAGCCCGCACTTTATGCAATACGAAAACTGCAGGAATTTGTCCAGGTCCTCAGGCGTCTGCACATATTCTGTCAAGGTGTCCGTCTGTTTCATGTCGCTGTCATCGTTTCTGACGTACGGCTGCATTTGCTGGTGGTGGGCAAAGAACTGCGTAAAGTCGGTGACCAGGTCGCGGAGGTGTGGAAAATTGGCAAGAGGTTCGACCGTTATGGTGCTTCCTTCGAGCTCCGAGACCTTGGTGTAGCAGGCAAGGCGCGGGATTCCGTTTATTTTCATGCCGCAGGATCCGCATGACGCCATCCTGCAGGAATATCGTATGCCGATGCTCGAATCCTTGTACTGTTTTGCGTACAACAGTGCGTCCAGAACCGTAGTCCAGCGCTGGACCGGCACTTCAATTGAATCAAAATGTGGATTTTCGCCGGCGGCCCTATTTGCCCTAAAGATTTTGAGGACGACTGAGCTCCTCACGTGCTCTTTTTCTTTCTTCGCTCTGTCCCTCTTTTTCTCCAAGGTCTCTATCTTTTCGATCATCTGTTCAGTCATCTATTCAAACCCCAGTCCATTTGCAATGATTATCGTTCGCGTTCCGTATGCGACAATTCCCATCATCGCTGCGATAGTAAGAATAGTCACTCCGTCCTCCCAGGCCTTGCTCTGCCGCAGTTCAAGCAGGATCACCCGCAGCCCGTTAAATCCATGAATGGCTA
The DNA here is from genome assembly GCA_002494895.1 of Nitrososphaera sp. UBA210. Lineage (GTDB taxonomy): Archaea > Thermoproteota > Nitrososphaeria > Nitrososphaerales > Nitrososphaeraceae > Nitrososphaera. The sequence continues at coordinate 2,407 of DADA01000118.1, read as the reverse complement.
TGAGTACCAGGATCGACTCGAGCAGAATCACGTACGGAATGTTGTGGTAATTCGCGATCACATTTTCATATTGCAGGCTGAGCTCATAGGGCATAATCAGGCGCATCATGATGTGAACCGCCACGACAAATAGAGCTCCAAGCCCCGTAATGTAGTGTATTTTCATGATCTGGCTCTCTCGAAGCATTGCCATCCACTATTCGCCTCCGAACAGGACCGATGCGCCGTACAGCATCGCGACTCCTGCAAGAATCAACGCAATCCATATCCCGGACTTTTGGCGGTAGTTCAGCGAAACAGCGTCATAAGGATAGTCGGGCCTTCCAGGATTTCCCAGCCCCTTGCCGCCATGAGTAAAGATAAGCCGAATGCCGTTTACAGAGTGAAAGGTGCTCATTCCGATTACAAGCAGCAGTATCAAGTGGCCAAGTGGTGTCTGTGTAAGCTCGAGCATGGCTGCCCACGCGTCAGGTCCCTGGGTAAGCGAGCTCGTTTCAAAGATGTGGGCTACAAAGTAGGCGAGCAAGCCGACGCCTGTGAGCCTCTGGAGCCAGTATGAAACCCTCTCCCAGCCATACCGCGATGGGTTTAGCCAGCCCTTAATTCCTTCACGGTTGTTTCGATCTGAAACCTTCTCCAAGTCAGTATTTCCTCTCCACCGGCGCATACCGCGTAAACTTGACTGCATGCCAGGCCATTTTCGGCTCGCTTTCGCCCGCGAAATATGCGAGGGTATGCTTTAGAAAGTTAACATCGTCTCTGTAGGCATAATCGGTCCTTGAATGCGCTCCCCGGGATTCTCGCCTATTCAGAGCGCCTACAAGCACGACTTCAGCAGTCCTTATCATCGAATCTATCTCCATTACATTGACAAAGTTGGTATTGTATTCCTTTGCCTTGTCGTCCACATGCTTCCACATTGCAGCTTTTAATTCCCTGACTTTTCTTAGCGCGTCTGAAAGGTCCTGCTCGTTTCTAAAGACATACGCTTTGTCGTCCATGGTGTCGGTCAGCTGTTTTCTGACTTCGTACGGATTGACGCCGCCAGCGCCGCGGAAAATGCCATCGTATATCCGCTTTTCCTCCTCCGATACTTGCGCTTCCGGAACAGAAGCCGCTTTGTGTTCGCGCGCATATCTCGCCGCCAGTTCGCCGGTTATCTTGCCCCACACGATGCACTCGGAGGTCGAGTTGGCACCCAGCCTGTTAGCGCCGTGTGTGCTGTTGCAAGCCGCTTCGCCAGCCGCCCACAGACCGGGCAGCTCGGTCGCCCCATCAACGTCCGCATGGATACCTCCCATCATGTAGTGGCAGACCGGCCTGACCTCTATCGGCTCGTCAATGATGTCTACCCCCGAGAACTTTAGGCCAATCTCCCTTATCCCTGCAAGGACTTCCTTGATTCGATCCCCGCCAAGGTGCGTGAGATCTAGCTTTAGACAGTCAACGCCTGTCTCATGTTTGAACCCTCTTCCTTCCTGGATCTCTTTTATCATCGAGCGGGAAACCACGTCCCTCGGGGCGAGTTCGAGCTTGCCCGGGGCGTACTTTTGCATGAACCTTTCTCCAGAGCTGTTTACGAGATATCCGCCTTCGCCCCTGGCGCCTTCAGTAATCAGGATGCCTGATGGAAGGATGCCCGTTGGATGGAACTGCACAAATTCCATGTCCTTGAGCGCAAGCCCGGCACGGTATGCCATGTCAAGTCCGTCAGGCGTTGAAGAAAAGGCATAGGTCGAGAAACTGTAGATCCTCCCTGCGCCGCCCGTGCATATTATTCCCGCGGGCGCTTTGAAGATGGTAAAGTTCCCGGTCTTTAATTCGATCGCTGTGATGCCCTGGAATGCATTGTTCTCGCGTAGTATCGACGTGCAGAACCACTCGTTGTAGAAGTGGATATTTTCGTACTTTAGGCAGGTGTCGTAGAGAGTCTGCATTTCATAAAAGCCCACTTTATCCTGCGCAAACGACGCCCTTGGAAACGAGTATCCCCCAAACTTTCGCTGCGCGACCCTTCCGTCCTTTTTCCTTGACCACGGCATTCCCCAGTGGTCTAGCTGATATATTTCAAAAGGCATGTTACGCGCCAAACGTTCGGCAGCGTCTTGGTCGGCAAGAAAATCGCTTCCCTTTATCGTATCATAGATGTGGGATTCCTGGTTGTCGCCTTCTTCCTCGTACAGCACGGCCGCTGTCCCACCCTCTGCGGAAACAGAGTGGGACCTCATCACCTGCACCTTTGAGATGACCGCGATGTCGCACTTGTTGTCGGCCAGCGCGGCAGCGATCGCTGCTCGAAGTCCGGCCAGGCCGGAGCCAATTATAAGAACGTCGTGAGGTATAACATCAACCAACTACTAGAAACTCCTGGTACTTTCGATGCAACACACAATTCATTCTCATAAAT
>DADA01000066.1 GCA_002494895.1 Nitrososphaera sp. UBA210 | reverse complement strand
GGTCGTGCTCAACAAGGATGTCGTAACCCACGACTTGATTATAAAAGACGAGCTGAAAAATATTCTGAATGTGAATACCGCGCCGCTGCGGCCAGAGCAGCACTTTAACGCGGCTGTCCTTGCGTATCACGCGGGGACATACGAGTATTACTGCTCGTATCATCCTGAGATGCGCGGAAGCATAATCGCCCAATAAGTTCGTTTTTCGTTCCACTAGTATCGCAAGCGCTTGCTCTGGATCAGATGGCGCCGGCCACCTTGACGACCGTAAGTACGTCCTCGTCGATCAGTTGATGATCGATCCCTACCTTTTGCCCTGCAAATTTTGCGCTCTTTCCCCAAACCATGCCGTAGCGAAAATTCTTGGCCATGTTGCGATGGATCTTGTTGCAGACATCTTGAATCGTTGACCCATTCTTCATTATCATGGGCTCTTTGTAATCTGTCTCGCCTCCCTTCGGACGCATGTATATCCTTATGAAATCAAGCCTCTGATACATCGCTTCCTTTAGCGCGTCGACGTTAATGTTCGCGTCGGCAGATATCGGGATAAAGTTGTTCCCAATTTTTGCCTGCACTTCCTGGATAAAGCCCTTATTCACCAGATCTATCTTGTTTAGCACCGCAAGAGATGGAACGTACACTCGATTGCCGTTCAGGACGTCGATTAGCTGCTCGTCAGTGAGGCCGGGTTCTCGGATAATGATTCTGCCATTGTGTATGCCGTAAAGCCTTGCTATTTCCTTGACAAGCCGTTCGGATACCTTGATTGGGACCTGAGCATTAACTGATACTCCTCCGGTTGATGTCTTTTCTATGACTACGTCAGGAGGCTTTTGGTCTACTTTGATGCCAGCTTCAGAAAGTTCTTTCTTTAGAATCTCCAGATGGTGCGGCTGAAATACGTCGAGAACTATGAGAACAAGGTCGGAATTTCTTGCCACAGAAAGTACCCGCTTTCCAAACCCCTTCCCGCCCGAGGCGCCCTCTATAATGCCGGGAAGGTCGAGAACCTGGATACGAGCCCCCCTGTAGTCCATCATGCCCGGAACAGCCGTGAGGGTGGTGAAGTGATATGCAGCTATCTTTGATTTCGCATTGGTGAGTTTGTTAAGAAGAGTCGATTTGCCGACACTTGGTAGCCCGATGAAAACTATTGTTGCATCGCCGGCTTTCTTTACGTCAAATCCAATATTTTCTCCTCCAGAATGGACCGTCCTGCCGTGAAGGTTATCTTCTTGCTCCCGCTTGAGGCGTGCGATCTTGGCCTTGAGTAATCCGACATGAAATTCAGTGGCCTTGTTTATCTGGGTCTTGTGTATCTGGTCCTGAATCTCCTTTATTTTCTCGGGAATTCCCACTTGCAGTGTCCTTTGGTGACAAGGCGATAAAAATTTTTGTAGCTATGGCTTACAACACGTGCTTTCCGGCATGACTTACGCGATCCCTCATTTTCTTCTTATCGACGATGTCAAGGTTGCGTTTAAATTTGGTGGATTATCGAGTTTGAAAGGGCTCCGGTGGTGTAGTCCGGTTAAGCATTTCGCCCTCTCAAGGCGGAGATCCCGGGTTCAAATCCCGGCCGGAGCACTAACGTTTATCAAAAATCGAGTCGCCGCAGGATTCGGCAATCCGAATAGAGTAACGCTTACCAGACTAGGCTAGTCTTGCCGTTTGTTTGAGGAATCTATCACAAGAAGGCGAGTATGTTGAATGCTATTGTGAAAACCTGCATGGTGAGTGTTTATTCCTTTTCTACTTCCGGTTTTTTCTTGCGCCTCATTATCCAAAGTACAAACAGCCCGATGGCAGCAGCGGATACCATCAGTACGGCGATAATTCCCAACACTGGCCAGTAAGAAGGCTCATATTGTGGCTGGATTCTAGCAGCTTCTTGTTTTGAAAGCCCAAACCTTTCCAGCCAGCTGATCAAGGGACCATCTTTTACGTCATCGATATAGACCAGATTGTTTTGTGTGGCCAGCAGGTTTACCAACTCTGCATGTCCGGATCGTTCTATCAGATAGGCCATGGCACAGGGAATCCCGTAACTGTCACGAATCTGTGGGGTCTTGATATTGTAGTCCGTATTTATCGGAAAGTCTTCTTTCTTCCAATATTCGTGAAGCAGTTCCAGCGTCCTCCTTCTATGTCCTTTTAACTCGTCGCTTTGGTGCGATACGTCTGCACATCTGAGCTCCTGCTCTGCAGTCATCAGGTGGAGCTTTATCCGCTTTCTTTCAGCGTAGCCAAATAACTTCCGGAACATTTCTTGCAGTACGTTAAAACGCTCTATCATTTGAGCATTAGCGTGTTCTATGATCAGAACGAGTGTCATGATGCCCTGCTTATGGTAAAGGCTGTAGAATTCGGTAGTCCGGTAGTTTCTCTCTTCATTTTCTCTGCATTATTTGCAGATAATAGGGGGACTGTTCACTTCGTCATCACCCTGCAGCCTAACATACCAGCGATTGAAGGATAAGAAATACTATTCTATGACGTGGACGCTGTGGAAACCTGCCTTGCAACGCGGACACGCGGAATGGACGCCCATGCAATCCATGCAAAAGTCTGCCGCATCCATGAATTCACTGTCCTCTCCACGATAAAAGCAGCTCTCGCAGAACCTTTTAGCCAAGCCTGCTACTGTTCGTAGTCTGTTACCGATTCAATTTAACCCTTTGCCCTATTTCGTTCGTTTATTTGGTTTCGCTGCCGTGCGAGGCTTGCTCCTTATCGCCTTCATCACCTTGTCTCGGATCTTGACGGGATCACTCCTTGAAGATGTGGAAAGGCATAGAATTCCATCGTTCAGCGGAAAAGTCAGCAAGGTCACTTTCTCATGTTCAGTAATGCTGTAGCGGACCCTGCCAAGCCTGTCGCTATATTGCTGGAGGACGGTCATGTTTGAAAGCGATTGGATATACATCTGCTGCTCATCAGTCCCATCCAGGAGCGGCTGGACCCCCTGCTGGAAGCCACCTTCTATGACCTCACCCCTGCCGTTTACAATGCCGACGAAGCGTATGTTGCGATCAAGTTTAATGATCTGCTCGCAAAGGCCGCGACGATGCATGGTTCGTAGAGGCCGGCGGGATTATAAATCGTTTACAGCTATTCCGAAATTCGCGTTCCCATGGAGTGCCCATTCTTTATGTGCGAGGAATAATGCAGGCGCATCAGCTCGTTGATATCCCCGTCGGAAAAATACTTTGTAGAATATCGCGCCAGAACCGTCTTGCAGTCGGAGCAGTATATCTCCTTGAAGGGCAACTGGTAGGTTTTCTGTCAACCAGCCTTTTATGCGTTGTTTTGCGCGGCATGCTTGTTGTCTACGAAGCGCATCCTTGATGCCTTGTAGTATATCACTTCGCCTCTCCTCTCGATCACCGCTATCACCGCTTCCTTGCCCATCCTCTCTATCTGCTCCACAGCCCGGGCAAGCTCGTTAGCTGCCAGGTTTGTGCCTTCGTTTATCCCAAATACTACATACTTTGCCGGCTTTTTTTCCCACTCTCCGCGCTCGTAGACACGGAAGTCGTTTCCGAACCCAAAGCCTTCCTTTGCAACGTAGCCCCTGCTTCGCAGGTCGCGATAGACCAGGAATTTTGTCATCAGGTTCCTGTCGTGTCTTGCCTGGATTTCAAAGAGCGAATCAAAGGTCATGTCCGGTTTGCCGTCTAGCAATAGCCTTTTTGTCTGTAGCAGATAGAGCGCTTCATAGGGCTTCAGCACATAATGTGCATCCTCTTTCTCTCCAAAGCCACGCGTTCGCAGCTCGTCCTGAAATTTTGTATCGTCAACGATGATATGTCTTCCGGTTCCGATCCTAGCTTCCACCACCGAAGCCGACTCCTCGGCTGCTTTTGGATCAGTGAATGGCTGCGCCGGAGGAGAAGATGACATAACGAATAAATCACAGCAAACTTCCACATTTAAGCATTCAATCCTAGTGTATCGAAATGAAGGGAGTTAATTATCGTGAAACGCGCGGGATGCCATACGTCAGGCGCGAGTACATCAAGGGCAAGCCGCAGATAAAGATTGCCAGGTTTTCGTCTGGCCAGGCAGGCACCAATTATGATTACAAGGTAGAGCTGCTGGCTACTGAAAAGATCCAGATAAGGCACAATGCGCTAGAGGCAGCAAGGTTGGCTGCCAACAAGAGGATGGCTACTGCAGGCGAGATGAGTTTCTTCTCTATGCTAAAGGTCTACCCTCATGTGGTGTTGCGGGAAAACAAGATGATAGCTACCGCAGGAGCCGACCGTCTCCAGGAAGGGATGAGAAGGGCGTTTGGCAAGGCCACGGGCCTCGCCGCAAGGGTCAAGCCGGGGCAGGTCCTCCTTGAAGCCTTTGTCACAGCCGCAAACCTTCCTCTTGCAAAAGACGGGTTCAAAGTTGCCGGCAGCAAGTTGGGTTGTCCGACCGACGTTAGAATAACCACGTTAAGAGAACAAGTGGTTGCAACTGACGACTAGATCTTTGCGATCAGCGACCTGATATTCTCAGAACTGCAAACCTCTGCTTTGCCGCCAGTGCTCTTGCAAATCATTGCGACAATGTTGTTTGCTTCAGAGTCTATCGCTTTGCCCACCGCGGAGTCTGCATCCGTTAGCGCTGCCCTGACCTTTTCGTGATCCAGACCCTCCAAGAGCTGTGGCGAATAGCCGGAACCCACCTGCATGAACTGCCCATCGATCAGTAGGAACGGTATTATCTGGTCCGGGTTGAATGTATCTAGAATTTGGTAATCCTTATCATCCAGTTCCTGCAGCGGCTCAAAATTCCTGTCGGCAGTTTCGCGGCCGATGAACTCTATGAATTTGCTGTCATATTTTGCCCTGGCAAAGCTCAGCGTGGGGATGTTTAGGTATTTTTCGTCGTGGCCTGCACTAGAGTCCTCGAGAATCCCCTCCCAAGTGCCGAACTTTGAAAGCGCGGTGATTATAGCCCAGCGTTCTGAGGCGCAGTAAGGACAGAATCCCGCGCCCATGAAAAAGACCAGCGACTTTCCACTCGGCCTCTTCAGAGGCTCGTTACTGATGTGCATGAATTTGCCCAGTACTTTTTTCGGAATGAAACCGCTCACGCACTTGATCCGCGGAGATTGTTTTATTAGTCTTACCGCCCGGACAAGTAGACTTTTGGTTGTGTTTTTTAACTTGTGATGACCTATCAGTATGGTGGACGACGACAGTTACGGAGTGTTATGCAACCGTGTGTTTGGCGTCAGCAAGGGGATCGCTGCTGCGGGCTTGATCGTGGACGAGGAACACGTGGTCTACAAGACAAACGAATCGTTTCAGTTGCCCGAAGACCGGGACAGGCTCAGGCACATGCTGAAGCAATCCTACATCATGATCAACGAACCTTCGGCCAACGAGGACTTCTTTGGAAAGGTCCGGTACGTAATGATCCACCATGAAACCTATGATGTCTTTTTGTTCAAGATCGCATCTGATCCGCTAAAGATACTTGGAGTCGTGGCCAATCCCAGGCAGTACGATCATACAGAGCTCGTAGAGGCGATCACGTACGAATTGCTGTCGCTCTAGAAGACTCACGCGAAAGTCCGATGAACAGCAAATGCCCTTGATAGGCCCTATTACGGACCACGATTTGGGTTGGCTTTTCAAATATTCAAAGGAGGCACCCTATCGGTACCCCAATTGCAGGGTTCTTGTCACTTTGCAGCTTGGAATCGGAGGCAGGTTGTGCTCTATTTTCAGAAATGATATAAACAACGTTCCCGTATACGTAGTAAGATGGCGAGCAGTACAACGAAGCTAGCGATCGTAGCAGCATTGTCTGCTATCTTTTCAGGAATACTTGCGAGCGGCAATTTCTTCGCATTACAACCAGTAGCTGCTCAGGAATCAGAAGAAATGTCCCCATTAACGCTAAAGACGGACAATGACTCTGTAAACGTTATCGTCAGGTGGAACCCCCAAGAGATAGAACCTGGCCAGGAGGTAACTTTTATCGTCGACTATCGTGATGCTGTCACAGACGAGCCGCTAACGCACATCAATCATGACTTTGAAATCACAGACGAAAGCGGACAGGTAGTTGAATCCGCCACCGGCCTTCACACCCATTCGGGTGGCGACATACATACTGTAACTTTTGATCAAACTGGTAACTTAGAGCTTGAAGTCACGATCATTGGGCTCGGACTGAATCCGCCTTTCGATACCACGCGGAGCGGCACGGCCCAGACTGCTATAGTGGTCGTACCAGAATTTCCGGTAGCTCCAGTCATCCTTGCAGCTGCCACCGGGTTGGCGCTGGTCTCTGTGAGGCTCAAGGTCTGGAAGTCTGGATAGCTAGGATCCTAGACGCTAGGCCCCTCGGGGGATAAAAGAAATGAAAGCGTGGTGCATGATGCTCAATTAAGAGCTGACCTGTACTTTATTCACGCATACCCATATCCGTGGTTCAGTCTGTTAGACATAATAAGCCCTGCAATTTCTATGCAACCTGATCTAGTCTGCAGACCATTTCGGATCTAGACAATTCACAGTTTGTCGGCAAAAGGGTGCTGGTCAGAGTCGACTTTAACGTTAGCATAAACAACGGGACGGTTGGCGAGGACTATCGCATTCGCATGACGCTTCCCACCATTGAATATCTCACGAGCAGGGGAGCCAAAGTGATACTTGCATCTCACCTAGGACGTCCAGAGGCTCGAGAAACCAAGTTTTCACTTGCCCCTGTTGCAAGACGACTCTCAGAAATCATCGGCAAATTGCGACCGCCGATCAGGTTCGTTGGTGACTCTGTTGGCCCAGACGTTCAGAACGAAATAGCCAAGATGAAAGCCGGTGATATCTTGCTGCTGGAGAACCTGCGCTTTTACAAGGAGGAGGAGAAAAATGATCCGGAATTCAGCAAACAGCTTGCTTCACTTGCAGACATTTATGTCAACGACGCCTTTAGCACCTCCCACAGAAAGCACTCTTCGACCTACGGCGCCGCCACGCTATTTGATACGCGGCTTGCTGGCTTTAATCTTAGCAAGGAGGTGCAGTACCTCACCATGATAAGGGACAATCCCGTCAAGCCGTTCACAATTGTTGTTGGGGGAGTAAAAATAAAGGACAAGATAGCGGCTCTTGAGCACCTGGTTCCAAAAGCCGACAAGGTCATGATAGGAGGAGCGGCAGCATACACGTTCCTGAAAGCAAAAGGTTTCAAGACAGGGAATTCGATGATAGATGAGGAGCGCCTCCCCTGGGTTACCAGGGCGCTTTCAATTAATGGCGACAAGATAATGCTTCCATCTGATCACATTGCCGCCCATTCTCCAAATGACACATCTGTGACAATGGTAAAAGGAGACATTCCTGATGGCATGTCCGGCTACGACATTGGCAATGAAACCATAGAAAGATATTCTGCCGAAGTCGGTGGCAAGGGAGGCGGGACCGTGTTCTGGAACGGACCGATGGGAATGTTCGAGATAAGGGCGTTCTCTAATGGCACCATAAACATCGCAAAGAGCATGGCGCTGGCATTTTGGCGCGGATCAAAGACCCTGATCGGCGGAGGAGACACCCTTGAAGCGATGAAGAGATCGGGCGTGGCAGAAAACGAGGTCAGCCACGTTTCTACCGGAGGAGGAGCCACCCTGAGGTACCTGGCGGGAGATTCGATGCCAGGCGTCACGGTGCTCAACGCTCACTAGGCCTTTGGCAAAGAAGGCACGAGCTCTTTTCCTCTGGGAAACAGCTCTCTCTTCAGCACGTCCCATTCCACAGATATCCTTCCGGGTCCAGTTATCATCAGACTCGCTGCGATTGTCAGCAGCAAAATATCGACTTCAAAGCCCCCGACGAATCCCCGCGAAAGTTTCACAACGATGGTCGTGCACGTCATGAGCACGATAAAGAATCCTGCCGTAATCCTCGTGAGCACACCAAGCAGGATGGCAATGGCGCCGCCTATCTCTAGTGTTGCGACAACAAAAGCCGCCTCCGGGGGGAGCCCGAGGCTGCCAACGAACCCCTGCACCCTGCCAAAATCAGAGAGGCTGGGCACCCGGTGTGCGAGAAACGTTACTGCAAGAACGATGCGAAGAGGGAAAGGTCCGAATTGAATCAGTTTCAAGGGATTCATCAGGCTATTTTCGGGATTAAGGGAAATTTAAGCCAACTGATCGGGATCTACACTATATTGACACGTATGGCCTTCATCACTGAAATGTCACCATTGCCCGCACCCAGCATTATGACGTACTGGCCCTGAGAAACGGCCTCTGAAGGGGAGAAGGTGTATGAAATCGTCTTTGACCCGCCACCTGCGATTGAAACCGATTCTTCGCTGAATATTCCTCCGGCGTTTCCAAGCATGCCTGTAGAGGTGAGCGTGGTGGCAGCCATCATCCTGCCCGCAAAGTCAGACGAGCCATTTATGTCCACTCTGATTTCTACCACACCACCGCGTGCTACCGTGACTGACTCTGGCACGCTGACAGAAATCGGCACCTGCTTGTTTGCATCGACGCGCCCCATCTTGTTTTGGGTCCATTCCGTAAACCACACCTGTCCATTCTCTCCTGATGAAAACTGCAACCCATTGGCGAGGCCGCAGTCAGTGGATCCTGGGGGGCATACGGCGAAGTTGCTGTTTTGTGATGGTATCCAGTATTCGGTCAGAACCAGCTCTTCAGGATCAAACCTTGACATCTTGTTGCCCGTGTGTTGGTTAAACCATAATGCGCCGTCGTCAGGGCTCGTTTCTATCCAGTAGGGTAAGGTATACGCGTTAGGCGGCGTGGTTCCGCCGTATATCCTGGGAGAGGCAACGGACGTGACGAATTTTGTTATTTCGCCGCTGGCGTTATCATACTTGAAGAATATGCTAGTGCCGTGATCTGTCACCCATAGGTTTCCTGACGCGTCTGTGGTCATCCCCACCGGTGATGAAAGGTCGCTAGGGAGATCCACTATTTTCTCGACTTTGCCTGTGTCCAGATCGTATTTGAAGAGCTGCCCCTTCTGCTGGAAAGCGAGTAGTGATACCCATACGTCGTTGTTTATCTTATCTACTATCATTGATCCAGTGGTTATCAGTTTGCTGTCAATGCCCTGAAAGCCCTCAAGAGGCAGCGCGATCTCGGTGATTCCTTCAGAAGTGCCGTTCTTCATTGCCGAAATATCGCCGACAAAGATCGAGCGGGAGTGCACTCCGATAAAGTAAATGTTTCCACTGGAATCAAAGTCTATGCCACCCGGCAGGTTCGCAGGGACGCTAAAAACCTCAAAGGTCTGAGAGGACTTGTTAAATTTCCATAACGCTTTTTGCCTTTCATCGGTGAACCAGATATTTCCGTTTTCATCGGCCTTGGCCGCCCAAGACATGGAGAACGTAGTGGGATTGGATCGCGCCGGCCATGATGGAATCACGTTTTCTTTTTCGAACCTGGCGTCCGCAATGTTGTAGCTTCCGAGTACGCCCTGCTTTGTCGATACATACCAAACCTGATTGCCATCCACTTCCACTGCCAAGGGCATTTCACAGTCTGAGGGCAGCCGGATCTCGCTCACATACGCGGTAGAGCGCGCTTGATCTTCAGAGCCACAGGAGATAACTTGGAAATCTCTAATGGCTTTGGCCCTTTGTTCTTCGACCGGATCCGTAGCTGGCGCGCTTCGGGCAAACAGCGCCACCGAAACCGCGGCAACGGCCAGAATGCCTATCATGGCGTACGCCATAATTTTTCTTGAAGAACCAGAAGACCTGCTCCCTTCCCTTCGTTTTCTGGCCAATGATCAAAATCCGTTTTTCCATCATATATCTCTTGTCGGCTCGTCTGCATTCGCGAATTGGTGGCATAAGCAGAAATAGTGTTCCAAATCTAATCAGGCTGTTTGACAAGAGAGGAGGTAAGAATATCCTCTGACCGGCCGGGACTGGCTGGATACCTTTCGGTACTGTTCGCTGCCGTACTTTTCGGCTCTGTGTTCACTGTTGCAAAGATTCCACTTTCCAGCGTTGACCCGCTCGCCCTGTCGGCCGTTGTCTATACCATATCGGGGCTGGCACTGATTCCCTTTGCGAAGGCATCGTTCCGGATGGATTGCAGGAGGGACTATGGTATTCTGCTGATGATAACCGGGCTCGGAGCGGTCGGCGCGCCGGTCCTCCTATTATACGGTCTGCAGCAGACAGATGCGTCGGATGCTTCCATCCTGACCAATGGCGAAGTGATCTTTACCATCTTGTTGTCTGCCATATTCTTTGGTGAGAAGCCAAAGGGCAGACTGGGTTTGTTCGCGGTCGGGCTTGTCATCGTAGGTCTTTTCATGGCCACAACCGACATGAAGGCGTCGGAGACTATTCTCCAGTTCAACGCGGGCAACCTCATGATTCTCGGATCAATGTTCCTGTGGGCAATAGATAACAACCTGAGCAGGCGCCTGACCACACGGATCGATCCGGCCAAGATAGCCATGGTAAAGTCGCTTCTGGGCGGCTTGATTCTGCTTGTTGCTGCGGTCGCACTGGGCAAGGGCTCAGTGTTAACAGCAATTCCCGCTGACCTCTGGCTCATTATTATCGGAATGTCAGTCTCTGGTTTCGGTGGCGCTCTGTTGCTTTTCCTCCACGGGATCAAGCGGATAGGCACTGTTAGAACGATGGCAGTGTTTTCGCTGACACCTGTTTTCGGCATAGTCATTGCGGCACTTGTGCTTGGAGAATCGATAAGCATTTTCCAGGGTATCGCGACTGCGATCATTATCGCCGGGATAATGCTGGTGAGCCGTCACTAGAGCAACTTTAGGTCCCTTGTGACTTTATCAATGAGCTCGGAGGGCGCGGGGCCTATCCCGATACATGTGGAAGTCCCCGGTGGAATTTGCGTCAGGCCGGCGTCCTGAACCTGCACGACAGGCAATTTGAGACTCTCGGCGCGCTTTCTCACCTCGATGAGTTCGTCCATGCTCTTTACCTTCACGACGACCTTTGCCTGGCTCCGGTTAAACCAGTCTTCAAACCAGTCTGGTTTTTTCTGCCTTGTCTTGTCTGCAGCCATTACGGCGGCGTGCGCCACCTGAGCTGCTATCTTTCCGGTTCCCATGCCGAGGTCCCGCCTGACCACTATTACCTGCTTGAAATCCACTCTGCCCATAGTTTAATTAACAGAGTGAAAAATACATTGCTGGTCTTTTGGCTTATGCGCAGCTATGACGCGATTGTCGCGGGAGGCAGCATTTCCGGCCTCCTTGCGGCGCGTGAAATAGCAGGTGGCGGCGCTTCGGTTGCTGTTCTTGAAGAAGACGCCGAAATAGGGACGCCAGAGCATTGCGGCGGGCTCGTAAGCATCAGCGGCATCGCAAACCTTGGAATAATACCGGATTCCTCTGCCATTGAAAATGACAGGATAAAGCACGCAAGGATTCTATCGCCCTCGAGTGGCTTTGACATCAGCGCAGAGAAACAAAAAGTTATGGTTCTTGACAGGCGCGCTCTGGACAAGCAAGTTGCATTTCAGGCGCAGAAATTTGGCGCTGAGATAAGGGTAAAGTGCTCCATGAAATCATTTGAAAAAAAAGGCGAAGGATACCATGTCAAGACATCCGACGGCGATCTTGATTGCAAATACTTTGTAGACGCAAGAGGCGTTGCCTCGATAATCGGCAAGAACCGGGATGGCGTCCTGCAGTCGGCTCAGTACGAGGTCTATGCGCCTTGGATCGAACGGGACACCATCGAAGTTGCCTTTGACAATGATTTGTACCCTGGATTTTTCGCCTGGATAATTCCGACGCGCCAGGGAAGCGGCAAGGTGGGAGTAGCAGGAAAAGGCATCAACGCCGCTAATGCACTGAATGCCTACATGGAGAGCAAGGGCGGCAAGTATTCCATCGTGCGCAAGGTATACGCTCCAATATGGGTGGACGGCCCGATCGAAAATTTTGCCCCTGACAGGACAGTTATTGTAGGCGACGCCGCGGGGCAGAGCAAGCCTACAACTGCTGGCGGTATCTACACCTGTGGCATGGGCGGGATCCTCGCGGGCAGAGCAATTGCCAGTGCTGTTAGCGACAAGAACGGAACCGGGTTAGCCACATATGAGGAAGGATGGCGAACCATGTTTGGATCAGAGTTTGAGAAGATGCTACTGGCAAGGCGGCTTTTGGAAAGGCTCGACAACAAGGCAATAGATGAATTATTTGCTGCCATACCGAAGGACAAGATTGAGGAGGCGTCTGCCACCGGTGACTTTGATTTCCACTCTGCAGCCCTTGCCAAGATTCTGGGGGCAAAAAGCGCGTTGAAAATGGTAAAGGCTTTGCTTGGAAACGAAATTAGACGCTGGATTGACATTTAAGCAAGATACCAAGTCGATCTCATTGCAACATATTCGAAAAAAAGAGTTTTGAGATACATCGCAGATGACAATGCATCTAGAATGTCTACTGATATTTTTTTCCTAGATCTAGAAAACCGCTGAAAAGCATCTAGTGGAGGGCGGGGCTGCGGTTACGAATGCAGAAAGTTGAAAGAGCTGATCGTTGCATAACCTTCAATCCTTGGCTGCTCGTCACACCGCCAACCTAGTCTTTGCGATACTGTGCGCCGGTTTAGTCTTAGGTTGGAATCCTGTTGATTCGTCTGGCCTTTCCCTAGTTGGTCTCCCTGTCTCAACCCTCTTGGTACGCGACCTAGAGGGCGGGACAATGGACAGTATCAAAGTCGGCCAGCAAGCAATACTAGAGGTGTCGATAAGTAATGGGCGCGGTAAAGAATCGCCCTTTGTGATTATCGTTGAGGTAAGAGATGGAAGCGGTGTTACTATGGCGCTATACTGGCAGAGGGGAGAAATAGCCGTCGATAGCAACTATACCATGGGAGCTTCCTGGAGGCCCGAAGTGGCATGCTCTTCCCTATTTGAAGGGTGTAACGAGAATGTGATTCGCGCATTTGTTATTGAAGATCTTGAGACTTCTCAAAACCTGTCAGAAGTTAGAGAAACCACAATTAGTGTTACTGGAACCCCGCCTCCATTCAATGGTACATACGTTCTTACTTTTAATGGAACGAGATATGACGCAAAGTACTCGATGGATAGCGGAAGAATCGTGGCCGTCGCGGCACACCGCTATCTTTCGACGATGACAATTTCACTAGACCAAGTTTTCATCGATGGCTACCTAACCATCGAGGTACCTCGCAGCGTTGCTGCTGCGGTGTTTTCGTGTGAAGGTAGAAACGTCCCGCAGGAAATTCAACCCGAAATCAGTGCCATTGTCGCGTCAGTCGATGGGAGGGCAACAACAATCGATCTTGTGGACGATTCTCCGGATTCACTTACATGGAACATTCAGCTGTCTGCTGGGTCAAGAGAAGCAGAACTAATTGGTACTTGCCTCCTGTGAACGGTTATGAACAATTCTGGTTCCGACAACGTTGTGCTCAATGGTTCGTTGGAAATCTATTTTGATAAACTATAAATTCGGTTGATCCAAGAGAGAGCGTGTATGTCCAAGCCATTGCAATTACCAGTCTGCTCATCATGCAGCAGACCAATTATGCCTAATGACGAGTGTGTGAAGTATTATTGCCCGAACTGCGGATATGTCCTTCTGTGGCGATGCGAAAGCTGCCGCGAATTTGCAAGGGCATACAAATGCGTGGGATGCGGTTTCGAGGGACCTTGACAATGGCGC
This sequence comes from Nitrososphaera sp. UBA210, assembly GCA_002494895.1. Lineage (GTDB taxonomy): Archaea > Thermoproteota > Nitrososphaeria > Nitrososphaerales > Nitrososphaeraceae > Nitrososphaera. The sequence continues at coordinate 3,435 of DADA01000066.1, read as the reverse complement.
GACTTGTTGCCAGAATAAGAATACTTCCCGCGGAAGCAGAGTCAGATCTCGACTCGGTTCTCAAAACGATAAAGACTTCCATGCCGGACGGGATGGAAATGAAGGGCCATGCGATGGAACCAATAGCCTTTGGCCTAAAGGCAATAGTTGGCGACTTTCTGCTTGAAGATGCTGAAGGACAGATGGACAAGCTGGAAGACTCGATCAAGCAGGTAGAAGGCGTCGGAGAGATCGAAGTAATGAACATTAGTAGGCAGTCGGTAAAAATGAAGTAAGGTTACCATGCCAGGTGCTTTTGATTGAAAAAGGTGCGTTCTGGAGGCGACGAACCTTCGCCGATTCAGCTGCGGGTAGCCGAAGCCAAGCACCGAGACGTTGGCAAGAGAAGGGCCAGAATAGATCCTCATCACATGGAGCATGCAGGAATCCAGCCTGGGGAGGTCGTCGAGCTCGTTGGAAAGCGCGCCACCGCAGTTACTGCCTGGCCGGCCGACGAGGAGGAAAAGGAGACAGATATTATTAGAATAGACGGCCAGACCAGAAAGAATGCCGGCGTAGGCATTAACGATCTGCTGAACTTGAAAAAGATTGACTGCAAGCAGGCCAAGAACGTGACTCTGATGCCACTTGGGGATACGAGCATTACGGTCGACAAGGAATTTTGTGATTTTGTAAAGAACAGGCTAAAGGGCTTCCCGGTAAACGAGGGTGACGAGATCTCTGTAGTCATCCTGGGCAACCAGATGGACTTCAAGATCGAAAAAGTCGCTCCGAAATCCATCGCGAGAATAGAGAGGTCAACCAGGCTTTCCATCATGGCGGAAACTACGACTGACCGAAAACCCCGCGTGACTTATGAGGAAATAGGCGGCATGAAGGAGCAGATAAAGCGTCTACGCGAAATAGTCGAACTGCCAATGAGGCACCCGGAGGTATTTGCAAAGCTGGGCATAGAGCCCCACAGCGGGATACTTATGTACGGCTCGCCTGGCTGCGGCAAGACGCTGATTGCAAAGGCTCTTGCGTCAGAATCGGAAGCCAACTTTTTCATAATAAACGGGCCGGAGATCATGAACAAGTATTATGGCGAGACAGAAGCCAGACTACGCGACATCTTTAAGGAGGCACGGGAGTCTTCGCCTTCCATAATTTTCATCGACGAGATAGACGCGATTGCGCCAAAGAGGGAGGAGGCATTTGGTGACGTTGAAAAGAGAGTCGTCGCCCAGCTGCTGGCACTCATGGACGGCATGTCAGACAGAGGCCAGGTAATAGTTCTGGGCGCAACCAACAGGCCCGAAAGCCTCGATCCTGCTCTCAGGCGGCCCGGTAGATTTGACAGGGAAATCGAAATCGGCGTTCCAAACGTTGAAGGCAGACTGGAGATACTGCAGATCCATACGCGCGGAATGCCGCTCTCTGAAGAAATGAATCTTCAGGAACTGTCGTCGGAATTACATGGGTATACGGGGGCGGATATCAAAGCGTTATGCAGAGAAGCCGCGATGAAGGCGCTCAGGAGGTATCTGCCAGAAATAGACCTAGAGGGAGACAAGATATCCCCGGAGATTCTGGAGAGCATGGTTATTTCTACTCGTGACTTTAGAGAGGGAATGAAGGAGATAATTCCCACCGCAATGCGCGAGTTCTATGTCGAAGTAGCGAGGGTAAAGTGGAATGACGTCGGCGGACTCTATGAAGCAAAGCGCACGCTCCACGACAACCTGATAACGTCAATAAAGGAGCCGGAAAAGTTCGCAAAGATGGGAATAAAGCCTCCCCGCGGCGCACTGCTCTACGGCCCGCCGGGAACTGGCAAGACTCTGCTGGCAAAGGCGCTTGCCACAGAAAGCAGCGCAAACATTGTAGTCGTCAGGGGACCAGAAGTACTGTCAAAGTGGGTCGGCGAGTCAGAGAAGGCAATAAGGGAGATCTTTAGAAAGGCAAAGGCGTCTTCTCCTTGTATCGTCGTCTTTGACGAGCTCGACTCTCTTGCCAGGCCAAGGGGCCAGGACGACGACATGTCGGGCAACGAGCGCGTGCTGAGCCAGATGCTCACAGAGATGGATGACGCTGGAAGCGCGGGAGTCGTGGTGATCGGAATAACCAACAGGCCCGACCTGATCGATACTTCCCTATTGCGCCCGGGCCGGCTGGACCTGATAATCTTTGTCGGCCCGCCAGACGACAAGGCGCGGCAGGAAATCCTGCGAATAATTACCCAGCCGATGCCGCTCGCAGAAGATATCAATTTGGCTAGTATTGCCCAATCTACAAAGAGCTTTAGCGGCGCAGACCTCGTATCTTTGTGCAGAGAGGCAGCGGTTAACGCCATGCAGGCAAAGTCAGACATTGTATCGAACTCGGACTTTGTAAAGGCAATAAGGCACGTCAGACCGTCCATAACCAAGGACGTGGAGGATTGGTACGAGTCAGTCCGGAAAAATATTACATATGCCATGCCAAAGCAGCTGGACAAGACCTTCTACGGTTGATGGTAATGAAGTATCCAATAAGAAACCTAGTGTATGAAAAAATAAAGCAGGCGGGGAACATGACTGATTCTGACCTGATGAACGCCCTTACGAAGGAGGGCATAACGCTGGCCGAATCGGATTTCAACAAGACTCTTCTGGACCTGGAAATCTACGGGCTGGTCAGAGTCTCGTGGCTGACAAAGGAAAAGCGAAGGATCGAGCTGGTAGCCGATTCTGCCTCGTCCTAGCCGATCAGCATTGATGCCGGCAGCGGATAGTAGAACAGAGCGTCAAGTGCCAGCGCGATAAATATCACGACCAGATAGGGGGCCGTAACCTTGTATGCCTTCCATGCGAACTCTGGCGTGGGGTTCTTGGTCAGTTTGTAGTGGTATGCAAGCATGAGCGATCCTGATGCCGCCGCCGCTGCCATGTACAGCAATCCCAGACCAAAGAAGGAAAGCGCGATCGAATACGGAAGTAGAATTGCAGTGTTCACCAGGATGTATCCTGCAGTCCTCTGGTTGCCAATCAGCACCGGCAGCATTGGGACTCTGACGCTGGCGTACTCTTCCCTTGCCCTAATAGCCAGACACCAAAAATGAGGTGGAGTCCACATGAAAACCAGCCACCCGACGAGGAATCCCAGCAGATCTATCGAGCCGGTGGTTGTAGCCCACCCCGCCATTGATGCCGCGCTCCCTGCAAATCCGCCGATCACAATGTTAGAGGCGTTGTTTCTTTTGAGCCACGCCGTGTATACTATGACGTAGAAGAAAATGCCCAGTGCTATCATACCTGTGGCGACTGGATTCAGAGTGAACCAGGCAATCGCCACGGACGCCGCGCTTATCGCCAGCCCGTAAACAAAGACGCTTTTTGGAGAGAGCCTGCCAGCAGGTATCGGTCTTTTTGCAGTCCTCTCCATTATCTTGTCGATATCTCTGTCATAATAATG
>DADA01000061.1 GCA_002494895.1 Nitrososphaera sp. UBA210 | reverse complement strand
CTCAGCAGCTCATCAGATGCCACGATCACTCATGGTGGACCCAGGGGATATCAACATTTTTTTCTGTGGCGGGAAAACGGACCGAGCCCCCTCTGACCTGAACCCAGGCATTCGTGTTCGTCAGGGTTGCAACCAGGCGCTGAAAGTCATAAAAATCGCGAATCCAAGATATAGAAAACCCAATTTCATGAACGTCTTTCCTCTCCCTATTCCTTTGTCAGTCGAGCTATACAAATACGAAATGATAAAGAATATCACGACGCTTCCGGTTATCACATTTGCGTACAGATGTGGAGGCGACAGAGCGTTGCTGATCGATGAGAAAACTACAACGTTCATCAAAAACAAGAAAAACAAGACAATGCCAATCATCGTCAAGTCGACCCTGATAATCTGGATCTGCTCCGAATTCATTCGAGCGGTTGGTAAGTGAATGCTGCTCTTAAACGTGCGGCGCGAGTAGGGTCAATTACTGGCGTAAAATCAAAGAAGCGCTCTTTCTAGAGGATTTCCGCATATGTCGTTGCCGGCTCGATCAGTATGTCAGGGTTTTCGAGGTCGGATATCAGGAAGGAGAGTATGGAATACGTTCCAGGAGCTTTTGGTATCCACTCTGGCTCGATTAACACCGTATCCATTCGTTCAATCGTTCCGTGCTCGACGATGATATCCATCGTAACGCCAGCCGCGTTTCTAATCTCAGTTATAGCTTGAAAACTTACGGGATTCATTTCTGTGTTGAAAACCCTGTAATCGAGATTGTAGATGGTACCCGCTTTGCCAAGAATGTTTCTGTTCACGAGTGTCTCGTTCTTGTCACCAACAGGAACGACGTCAACGGAGCGAACTAGTCCATATCGTGAAGAAACAGCAGGAGAATCATCAGATGGATTTGTTCCCATGTCAGTCACCGGCAAGTCGTTGACTGCGGCGAGGGGGTTGGTAACGTTGAACTTGGTGGTAATCCTCTCCCCCCTGAAAAGGCCGCTGATTGTAAACTCGTCCTCCGATGCAAGCGAGCCGTTGAGTGGCATCCGATGAGAAAATTGTCCGTTTTCGTCCAGTTTTATCGATGCATGATACTTGTGTGGATGACTGCGATCATCATTGTACACCGCAAGATAAACGCTGTCATAACCCGAAATGACGGTATCGTTCCTTACAGTCCCGCTAACCTGAACATACGAATCGGAGCCCAGAGCATACACATGCTTGTCAGTTTGTATGGTTATTGGAGGATGGAGAGCGTTTTCTGTAGCGTTCCTGACGAAGACGTCGAAGTCATATCTGACAAGGATCGAGGTACCGTTATATGTCAACCAAGTCACAACGTCAACTACGTTACTAAAGTAAGGAGAATATGACGGTGTGACCATCGTAGTCATGGTGGCGTTGGGACCAAATTCATAAGTCGATGCGGTTATCTGTGGAACAAGGACGTTGACCTTTAGATTCTCAGGCAGAGGTTCTCCGAGAACCGCGATCGAAAGCGTGCCATTATGCCACCCGCTGGTTGTGTTTGGAAGCAAATAAAACGCAACTTGTGGAACGTAGACTTCGCCGGTCTTTAGATCAGAAGGTTCCGAAACCACACGCAGTATGTCATTTATTTCTTCGGATAATACGATTGTTGCATTTTGAAAATCCATGCTGCTGGTAAAATTCAGCTGACCTAACGACAGTCCGATGAAAGGCTTTGCGTGCACCGTGAACGACGGCAAACTCCATGTGACCCCTACCTCATCGCCGCTAGAGTTCGCAGCCCAGGCCGGCTGCGCGATGCCAACCGAAGAAGCGAGAAGGGACACAGACAAGAGTAAAGCTGATACCCGAGAGTACAAGAGTTACGATCTGATCACGATCGTTCCGGATTGGTTATATAAGAACAGAGACTCTCGCAATACGTGCTTCAAACACCCAAAGGTCACGTCCGACGATGTGAGCCAGAAGGAATTCGAGTCCAAGTAACTATCGTCGATCTCCAGTTGGACCAGCTGAATTGAAGCCCGCTATCGAATGTACCCGAATGGGGTAGATGTTCACAGGCTATCTTCCTCTGCTGCTTTCGAGTCGCTTCTTAGCAAGTCCTTAATCCCAATTATGAGCATGGACGCCTCCTCGTATGCCGGCCTGCCTGTCACCTTGCAGTCCCTGACCTTTAGCAACTTATCATCGGAAGTATCATTATCTTTAGTTCTGATGTACTTCAAATCCCCCCTTTGAGCGACATGGACATAGACTTTGCCTTTGGATTCATGGTCTAACACATAGAACCGGTCCTTGGTTTTCTCAATGCGCTTGATGACTTCGGATACTGGAATCATGTAGTCAGATTCTAATGTACCCACATGTTGTATGCAGGTGCAATCGGTCGTGTGCGGCTCTTTCCTCGTTATGCACAATATTTGCCTGTCCATGATACTCCCATTGTGATCATCCATCAAACAAATATTAATTCTATTTGACAAAAAGAAAGGGGGGAATTACGGCTACTTGACGTTCATCGTAAGTACTTCCCAGCCGGCAATACAGATTGAGGTCTGTTTCCTAGATTTCTTAATTACTAGCCAGTTATTTTTCTGAATTGATAAATTACCGCTCCCATTGTTACCGCTATCAAAGATCCAATAACTGCAAAGGCCGGCAAGATCACCTCCCAATCGAAACCAGAGAGCATCAGGACACGGATGGCATCGACTCCATAACTGATAGGATTGAACCTGGTCACAGTTTGCATCCAGTCCGGCATAAAGCTCGCAGGTGTCAGAGCCGTGCTCATGAATATCAAGGGAAACGTGAGAAATCCCGCGATAGCAAACACACTTTCACTGCTCCTGGTCTTTAGACCTATGAATATCGAGATGCCTCCCCACCCTAGTCCGAACAATGCCGAGATAAGGAGCATCATCAAGAGCCCTGGAATGCCCGTAACAGGATGTGCACCCATGGCAAAACTAATGCCAAATATTATGATCGATTGAACAGTAACTCTAGCTGAATCCGCGGATATCCGGCCGAAGAGTATCGCTTGTCTGCTGGCCTGAGTGACTAGCATCTTTGCAAGAAACCCGGATTTCAGGTCGTCAACAAACGCAGTACCCGATTGAAAGGCACTCGTAAACGCATTCTGCAGGATAATTCCTGGCACCGCAAAAAGTAGATAGTTGTCGGCTGGAAATCCTGGGATTGAAGCGAATTTACCGAAAAGCTGCGTGAATAATAGCAGAAATATCATTGGCTGAAATAGCGAGAAGAAAATGAGGAAAGGTTTTCGAAGGAGTTTTCTGTTTGTCCTAATGAACAAGTGCCACGAGTTTTGTATTAGTGACAATTAGCCGGACTTGCCACCTTTTCGTTCGAAGGAAAACAGCTTCTTCCTTGGTTCAACACTGTTTTCCTTTTGACCCTCTGACCTAATCCTTCTGCCCGTGTGTTTTAGGAATACGTCGTCCAGTGTTGGAGTCGACACGCTGATTGTTGATATTTTTAGCTGTGCGCTGTCAAGCGCTCTGACTATTTCAGGGATCATAAATGCGCCATTTTTTCCGTATACCGTCAGCCCATCATTAGAATAGATGACCTCTGTAACGCCAGACATTCTGCGAAGGATCTGTCTGGCTTCAGATATTGCATGATCATCATTTGCAGTTTCCCGGCCATCTGCAATCGTTAGACTCACTGCGTCTGCAGCGATCTCTCGCTTTAGTTCTTCCGGAGTTCCTTGTGCGACTATCTGCCCGTGATCGATTATCGAAAGTCTGTCACAGAGTTTGTCAGCTTCTTCCAGGTACTGCGTAGTAAGAAAAATCGTAATCCCGTCTTCTTTGTTGAGCCGCTTGAGGTGAGACCAAATTGCTGCTCTTGATTGCGGATCAAGGCCCGTCGTTGGCTCGTCAAGGAATAGTATCTTTGGGCTGTGTATCAGCGATGTCGCCAGATCAAGCCTTTTCTTCATCCCGCCAGAGTAAGTCGACACACGCTTGTCAGCAGCATCTTCCAGGGCAACGAGATCCAAGAGTTCACCCACACGCTTTTCTAGCCTCTGGCTTCCCATTCTTTGCAGATACCCTATAAGCATCAAGTTTTCCTTTCCAGTGAGGTCCAGGTCGAGTGCAGTTTCTTGACTCTGGACTCCGATTAATTGCCTTATCTTGCGGGGTTCTTTGTCCAGATCAAATCCTCCGATCGAAACTGAGCCAGATGTTTTGGGCATGAGGGTTGTGAGGATCTTGATGGTCGTGCTTTTGCCAGCTCCATTTGGTCCCAGAAAACCAAAGAATTCTCCTGCCCTTACATCAAATGATATGCCTTGTACTGCTGGTGGACCGTCGCCATATGTCTTCACCAAATTCTTGACGCTCATCGTATCATGCGAAGTGATATTCATCGCCCACTGAGAATGTAGAGTTGAATGGATGATATCAATATTCAGGATCGGGAACCTTGCCGCGGCCGTTCATCGTTTTTGAGTTACGAATGACAACGGCGTTAAGACAAGAGTTGACCCTTTTGCATCCGCTTAGGCCAACTTTTGACTTTAATATAATGCAGTTAGTCGAAGCCGAAGATATTGCAATGAGGCATACTTGATGGAATGTCTCGGCTCCCCGACAAAGGTCCTCGACTAGAAGAAAGAGCTTTAGGTGCCTTGCGAAGTTTGCCCGTCTTTGCTCGATTCAACTTCCCATTCTTGCAATTCTTTGTCCAGTTCTGATTTGACCTTCGTTACTGGTTTTAGAGTTGATTCTGTAAGTTTGTCGTGCATTTCGTATCCTGGTTCTTGTTGGGCAGCATTATGACATTCATTGCAGAAATGGCAGGTGGTGCACGTTATTCCCGTCTTTTTCTTGCACCGGGGGCAGTCCTGCGGCTCGTCCATTTTCTGAATAGCGACGAAATCATGTGGCACTATTCTGATCGGTTTATTGTCCTGCTGCCGGGTATAAAAGCTGATTATGCATAGCGATAGGGGTGGTCCGGCCATGAATCAGCTCCAGCTTGAGCAGCCTACATAGGTTTGCAACATATGATCATGTGGGCAAATAAACTCCTACGCGTTGCTCGTTGCTGGCACTATTATCTCTTAAAATGAATCGCTGCTCAATCAATTTGCGGGCAATTAGGTCCTGCAAAGCAGTCCATACTCGCTTTTTATCCAAGCCAAGCTGAACCGAAATATCCGCGAATGTGATGCCATAATGATCCCTTATACAAGCTAGCACCACACGGGCATCATCTGACAGTGGCTCGCTCATTACTTTTGGTAAAACAAGGACACACCTTTTACCTTTTCATAGAGACTTTCGGATCTGTCGACGCGTGGCAATCAGAGAAAATGGTCCTTCCGTTACGGCATGATAGAACAGGATGGCGCCGTTCAAAAAGGAAGGTTCAGTTCTGCAAAAGGATGATTATTGTTGGACCACCAACTCCGTTCACGGAATTATCGACTTAGTGCCAAAAGCCCGCGAGACCTCTCCTTCTGGCTGCTATTGACAATCCCAAGATTGAACCCATTGCGACAGCCATTATTACAATCGATATTGGGAACTCTGGTACGACATTAGTTCCAGAAACCTCGACGTTGTGTTCGCTGTGGGAATAGTTGATTTCAAAAGTTATGTCTGTGTTGGTATTCGACTTTACAATGACGTCGTTCGACGCTGCAGTCACGACCTGACCATCGATAAGAACCATCATTTCGCCGCTTAGCATAGCTTTGGGGATTGTAACCTGGGTCACACCTGTTGTGCCAGTTTCGCCTTCGACTGTGAAGGAAACCTTCTTCTCAGCTTGCACCAGCTGAACTGCTCCCACGTTGGAATTGCTGGTTATTTCGATGTCAAACTGATCTCCATCAGTTTCGACCTCGAACGAGTTTGAGCTACCGACCACGAACTCTGATGATGACTCTAGGTTTGCCACGATCTCTGCGCTAAGTAGACCAAGCAAGCTCGCATCCACTTCTATTATTGCATCAGCCGAGTACTCGCCCTCTTCGGCATCTGAAGGAATGCTCAAAGAAGCTGTATATTCACCCTCTGCGCTGACACTCGCGCTTTGGGTCGCAACTATTTCACCGCTCGCGTCTGCAATATTGATGTCAACTGACTCTGCCTCAGTTTCTTCCCTCATTTCCGAAGACATTTTGCCCTTTATCTGCACAGTATCTCCGGGCTTGTACAGATGATACTGCGACTGCACATTGAATGAACTCGCGCTTGGCTCGGGATATGAAGCACTGTACGCAGTCCGAACCTCTGTGCTCATGCTTGTGTTAGATTGAGCAGACGCCGTCCCAATTGAAGCAGATATGCCTAATGCTGACAATAAGGCCGCTGATACTACTAGTGATATTGTTGCATTGGTCGTTTTACGCAGTGTGTTTCTTAACGCAATTGTCATTCACGAAGAATATAGTAGGACCGCATATAACATGACAAGAAAGCGGAATATAGTAAATTGTTGCAGAATTCACTTTGGGGAATGTATCGGTTTTTGGACACAATGCGGGCAATTGAAAGATGTACGAAGGTGACGATCGCCGCGCGGGGGCTAGGCCTGCGAATCGTCTTGCGTAAATTTGTAATCATCATCAACAGTGACTGCTTCCAAATGAAAATTTGTTGGCATGTAGTCCAAAAGCGCGGTATTTACAATGTTGTAAAGCATTCCGCTACCAAAGCTCTCTTTTGTCGCCTTCAACAACATGACTGCAATTTCCGGATTGTCCTGTATGACGGGTGCGTAAAGCTCGTATTTTGCCTTGATGCTGTAGTGTCTTAAGCTTTCATTAATTTCTTTTCTTGCGTTAACCATCAATTTTTGAAACGCTTCAGCGCTAGGATTAGGGGACATAACTGTATGAGTACACAAGAACTCATAAACCTTTTTTCAGTAACCCTGAGCATAAGGATGGCCGACGTCTCCAAGGTACTTTTCCACCATCTTCTCAACGATCGAAAGGTTCCGGTTTGAATCTTTAGAAATGCTCGCCCTAGCCTTGCCCTTGACGCATCGGTACGGAGACGTCCTCGTCTACGCTGAAATAGACAATGTCCTTTCTCGCAATGTTACTAACCTTTTGTCATACAAGCGTTCTAATGCAAGGCTGGCGTGTCAAGAGGCAATATCTTCGTACTCCTCCCACAAGCCTCACTGCAGATGTGAAAAGTGCCTGAAGACATTCTTGTCGTTAAAGGATCTGAGGAAACACAAGCAAGAGATCCACTCATACTGAATCCGGGGGCCATTGTCATTGAAAGGGACTGCGACGCTGACGAAGAAAGGAAGGATTGGTGCAGCGGAGTCGCGTTTTCTGGCTATCAAATACAACTAGATTGGTGGTATTATTAGGCCTGATGTGTCGAAGACGATGATTGCAATCTTCGGGTTAGATGTGCTCTGACTATTCGGGCAGGTGTTCTCCAGTGTCACTTTCACTTCATCACTTAGCGTCACGGCAGCTCTTGTAACTGCCATGCAGAAGCTAGGCTCGTTAACGGTAGCAATGGCAACATCGCCAGACCCGGCGTCATCCACATCACAAGTTATTACAGTACCAGCACCGGGCTAGCAATGAAGGCGGCCGCGACTATTGCGTAAAGTCGATTCCTCTCATGGTCGTTAGTCAAAGAAGAGTCATAAAACCAGGTAGGGAACACGATGGATCTCTATGCACCCATGTCGGTAGCATGTAGATATGGTACTACATAGTTTGCGACTAGTGTTTTGAGGTCTAGCAACGCCACAACCCTGATAAGCCACGCTCACGTGATCTATCGATGGTTCTTATCTTCACCTGTGGTTATTGTCGGCATTCCAACAACGTTGTCGAAACGAGGAACAACCATTTTCGTCTAGTTCCTTGTGCATTCTGCAAATATCCGAATCCACGACCTCCATCTACGTGAGACGGGTTCTTAAGAAGGGAACGGCGATACGTTACTAGCGTGGGTCCTGACGTCTCGGCATGTCAGTATTCTTCATTTTCTTCATTCCTCCCTTTGTTTCGGCTTTGGGCTTTGCAGCTTGCTTCTTTGGGTCCCGTGATTCAATTTTGTATTTTGATGCGGGCGACTTGCTACTGTCGTTCCACTTTGCGCCGCAATCCGGATTGTCACATTGGAAGCCGGTTTCTTGACCTTCCGTCCAACGTGGTGATTCGACCAGCCCCTTGTCAACACGATAACTGAAATGGTGCACTTTGCCAACGCCACAAGTGGGACAAAGATCACCTTCGCGAACCATACCTCACCTTCTTGGGTTCTCTTTATTTAAGATTGATGGGCAATCATTAGCTAGGATTTTGGGACCAGTTGGGCGCATACTGAAAAAAAGGGAATCAATTGAGGATCATACTTGCAATGATCCTCTTAATTTTCAAGCCTAAGGTTGAAGAAACCACTCGATCACGTTCGTAAAAGCGGCTCCTTCAAGTTCTTTGGGCTTGCTAAGTGTCTTACCTTCGCCGATCGAGTATATACGGGTTCTTCCTGCTACAGATGCCATTTTTTGCTAATCCCCCGTTTTGCAAGGCTGCAGCCGTGATAATCACGATTTGCTTGATTCTCTCTATCTTCAATCGGGGACGAAATTCATAGCCCTCGATCCGAATCGTCCTTTCCGGATTCGGGATGGGCCTTTCTCTTATGGTCTTGAGCTTCTTTCGGTGAGCTAAAGAGTTCGCCGCAAAAGTCACAACTGAACGCTGGTTCTACGTTGACGGAATCTGACATACCCTACTATGGCCGTCATAGCATATACACTCTTCCATTATTGCCAGCTTTCAGCAATCAAGCCTACCATGCAAGCTCAAGTATAGATAACCGCCGTGAGTAGTGAATTGCCTATGAGGAATGAGGAGACCGGCAAGCTGATTGGAGTCAACATGAAGACCGGCAGGCTGGTACATAGCGACGATCCCGATATCCAAATCGGCGACATCATCACGCAGTCTGGACTTGTATTCGGAGATCCATCGACTGGCAAAATCGTGGGAGGCCATCCTTTGAAGTGGACCAAGATTAAGACCCTGGAGATGATCCCAAAACAAGAGCAGGTCTCATTCCTTCAAGGATGCCCGGTTTGTCATACGGCCGTGAAAGGTACGAACTACCATCAACTCCTGAGATGGCATAGTCTGCACAGGCAAGGGAACCACTGCTCGCTGGATAGCCTGAAGTAAGTTCTTTGCAAGGTATATCGATATGCTGCCAATTGTCAAACCGGAGAAAAAGAAAGGCGTGATTCAGGTCAATTGATTTGGTCTGACGATGAATCATAGCTCCACCCTGAACAGCCGTAAAATCGCAGCTCAAATTTTGACCGTCCCACGACATTTGGGGGATAGTACCGCGATTCAGCAAAGGATGAAAAAGGAAGATTCGTGCGTATCTAGGCGATGAACATTGTAAGAGTGGCATCGACTCCATGAATCGCTCCGAAATCTTTAGAAATTATGTGTGTCAGCAAGTCTTTTGTTTCCGCTTTTATCTTAACCATAAGATCATATCTTCCCTCAGTTCTATAAACATGTGTCACTGACGGCATTTTTGATATTTCATCCATGATTGTTGTATCAAACGGAAAGTGACAATTAACTAGCACAAAAGCGGCAATCATAGATCATGTTGTGTGGGTATCAGATATATGCTTTCGGAGTTCAACATAGAATGCAAAACGCCCGGGGCATTCACTGCATATCCATACCAAAAGACGTTTTCTTGATTCACCTGTAGGCAACATGTATACAGCTTGTTAAGGGTAGCACTAAAGAACATATGAACATTAGTTAAGTGGCACTAATGGCAATGAGCTTATTATCCATAAATCAACAACTTTGGTGGCGAATTTGGGAATTTGGTCGAGTCCAATGATGGATCGGCGATTATTCTCTATCTGAGAAACAGCATTTACGAAGGTCTTACTTTTGCTTTCCTGTCAAGTTCATAAAAACTGTAATCAGATCGATGGCCAGCAGTCTTGGAATGTAATTCATACATTTTGTCCAGCTCTCCAAATGTCTGTGCAGCGGATTGGAAACTGCAATGCGTGCAAGTGGCATTTATCAACAGATAACAACGAAACTGATACGATATAGGGTTTTCTAATGTAATGCCGCTATCGAATGAACTGGTGTAAGATTCTACATCAATACCAAAATGCCAAGAAAACTTTCGACAATAACATTCTGTAATTTGTCCTTCTATCTGAGATGTAATCACTGTGGACCTTTTATTTTGCCATAAAGTAGGTCTTTACGCCTAAACCCGTATTGACATATCTTAACTCGATCTTTCCTGCGTAGGCCAGAATGAGCATTGCACTATGGAAAGCGATGGTATCACCGGGCCAGGCGAAGTGTTCTGGATAAATATGTGCGATTATCTCCTCTTCCGTGAAGGCCTTATCCTTGTTTGATTCTAGAATCTCTTGAATCTTGACTATTATCGCCTCCTCGCTGCGGCCTTTGACAAAGTCGTCTTTGGTGATAGGCATTCAGTTATCCGTGTAGCTGTCCAACCTAATTAATGAGTTGGTTACATTACATGATTGAACTGTGCATCAGGCTAGGTGTGGTTCGGGGAAAGCGACAGCTCTGGTTCTTCTTACCTTCTTCATTGCTCCTTCAAAATGTGTCATCGATAACTTTAGTTTCTCTTTGTTATTGCTTTTCTTGCCACTGTTGATGTGTTGCTTTATTGCAGACATTGCGGCCGCATTAACCAGTGCTGTTACATCTGCCCCGGTATAGCCATCAGTCATTTCAACTAATTTTTCAAGACTTACAGATCCATCGAGTGGCTTGTTTCTCGTATGTATCCGGAATATCTGCATTCTAGCCTCCTTGTCGGGGACAGGCACTTCAAGTATCCTGTCAAACCTTCCGGGGCGCAAAAGTGCCTCGTCAATTATGTCTGGCCTGTTCGTGGCACCTATCACTACTACTCCCTTTAGGTCTTCGAGGCCATCCATCTCTGTCAGCATCTGGCTGATTACCCGTTCAGTGACATGCGAGTCTCCTTCTGATCCGCCTCTCCTTGGTGCTACTGCATCTAACTCGTCAAAGAATATGATACACGGCGACGCCTGCCTAGCCTTTCTGAATATTTCTCTGACACCCTTCTCAGATTCGCCAACCCACTTGCTCAGCAATTCCGGACCCTTGACGCTGATAAAGTTGGCCTCTGATGTCGTTGCGACGGCCTTGGCTATCATGGTCTTGCCGGTCCCAGGCGGTCCATAGAGTAGTATGCCTTTTGGTGATTTGACATCAGCCTCTAAGAATAGGTCAGCATGCTTGAGTGGCCATTCTATAGCCTCGGCAAGCTCTTCTTTCACATCTTGAAGACCCCCGATGTCTTCCCAATGAACATTTGGGCGCTGGACAAGTACTTCACGCAGAGCTGATGGTTGTATATCGCGTAAGGCTTCTTGGAAATCATTATTTGTGATTTTGATCTTGTTCAGTGTTTCAGCGGGGATCTTTGATTGCTCCATGTTAATTTCTGGGAGTATCCTTCTCAAAGCGCGCATTGCAGCTTCCTTGCTTAGTGCTTCCAGGTCAGCCCCTACAAAGCCGTGAGTTACCTTTGCTATTGATTCTATGTTGACATCCTCTGTAATAGGCATCCCCCGGGTATGTATCTGAAGAATCTCCAAACGACCTCTATCATCCGGTATTCCTATCTCTATTTCTCTGTCAAACCTCCCTGGACGCCGCAGTGCCGGATCAAGTGCGTTTGGTCTGTTTGTAGCTCCAATTACTACGAGCTTGCCCCTTGACTTTATGCCATCCATAAGAGTTAGTAACTGCGAGACAACCCTCTTTTCTACATCGCCAGAGACTTCTTCCCTCTTTGGAGCAATAGAGTCTATTTCGTCAATGAATATTATCGAAGGCGCGTTTTGTTCGGCTTCTTTGAAAACTTCCCTTAGCCTCTCTTCGCTTTCGCCGTGGAACTTGCTCATAATTTCAGGCCCACCAATTGAGTAAAAGTTGGCATTTGTCTCACTCGCTACTGCCTTTGCAAGCAGGGTCTTGCCGGTTCCAGGAGGGCCATATAGCAATACTCCTCTTGGTGCCTCGATTCCAATTCTTTCAAATATTTCAGGGTGCCTCAATGGCAGTTCGATCATTTCCCTGACCTTTTGCACTTCGTTCCTCAAGCCGCCGATATCTTCATAGGATATCCTTGGAACACCCTTTGTCGCCTTTGGTACCGCCCCGATGACGAATTCAGTATGCGTATCAATTAGCGATGCTGCATCTGACGGAGAAGTGCTTGTAATAGCAAAGCCTATTCTTCTTCCCATAATGTTAAGTGGAATGATATCGCCTTTTGTGACTACGCGCCCTTCAAGCAACTCGGGAAGATACTCTTCCAATCCTACAATGTTGAGCTCCTCTGTGGGTGCCAGAATCACCTGCTCTGCTCTTTTTGGAGTGACCTTCTTGACAGCGACATGATCATCGATTCCAACACCGATATTATTACGAGTGTATCCGTCAATTCTGATTAGCCTCTTGCCATAATCATCAGGCTGGCTAGACCACAGCAAAACATAGCTTTTCTTTTTGCCAGCAAGTTCTATAATGTCACCTGTCGATAGCCCCAACTCTTCTATCGCGCTTGGGTCTACCATTGCCATTCCTCTGCCCACAAGCTTGGGGTTGGTTTCAGCTACCTTCAATGTTATTTGGTTAGCAGCGTCATTTCTTACCATTCTAGTTTTTCACCTCAAAACAAAAGGAGACGGGACTTTAACCCTATTTGTTTATTCGACTTGGACGTCTCTGCTCTTTGGCTTCGGAGCTTCTTTCAGTTTGATCTTTAGCTCAAGAATGCCGTTTGCATAGGTTGCTTTTGCCGATTTGTCGTCAAGTGGTACATTGACCGGTATATCCGTGTGGTACTTCTTGTCGCCTTTTTCTGCGTGTATGCTGACCTGCGCTTCTGATAGGGTGACCTTTACGTCCTGCTTTGTCACACCAGGCATTTCTGCAGTAATAGTCAGCAAGTTCTCTTTTTCGTCAAGACCCGAGTCTACAAGCGGTTCTCTTATTTCACTTGGTGATACCAATCCTTTTGCGCTAGGCTTGATATTGCCAAACTCTCTGACATGCGGCCTGCCGTCTGGACCCACAGTTACTTGGTATCCGTAGTAATATGGAAAGTTCGTGGCTATTTCCTCTGGTCTAATGTCTCTTACCGTCCTGAACACCCTGTTCAACATTTCTTCTGCTTCAGCAAATTCCTGGTCTATGCTCTCAAAGAGCCTTCTTCCTAAGTCCGAATCACTCAATTGTAAGTTCATCATACATATTGTAATAGGTATTACAACATATAAGTCTTATGATTGACAAAGCCTTTTTATTACAGATGCGTGACGCTATTACATAGAGATGTTTTCACAGGTCCTAACTGTTCCAGATGCAGTACGAGCTGTGCTCGCAAACAATAACAGCTACTTGCAGGCTCTAGAGCTGGGTATTGCAAACTATACTGCATTGGCCGAAAGGATCAAACCTGACATTGAAAAATTGATCGGATCCAAAGTGAATTTGAACACAGTAGTCGTTGCCATCAAACGATTTGCAGATAGCTTGGACGAAAAGCCGGACAGCAAACCTTTGACAACAAAGGCCAAAATGTCTCTGACGGGCAGTATTATTGACGTATCCTTTCAAAAAGAAAACGATGAAGACCTGGCTGCTATCCTGGATGAATTCTTTGAGCGTGACAATCGATATCATTTATTTCAGACCGATAATCATCTTACCCTGCTTGCAGAGGACGCGGAGGACACCCGAAAGATAGTCACCAGTGCATTGGAAAAATTTGACGGCAAGGTATTGGAGGGTCTTTCCAGGGTTAGCCTATCTTTGAATTCAGAGGAGCAAAGCCCTTACTACCTGTTATCACTCATTTCTACTATTTTGTACAATCATCGGATTAGCGTACACAGCGCTTTCTTTACTGCCGACGAAATTGTCTTGATATTGAGCAATAAAGACGCAGCCAAAGCATACGATTTGATTAGAATGAGAATAGAATAAAGTCTCATGCAAATTAGGCAGTTGAGTAATATTGAAATCGATTTATGCAGTTGACGCACCTATATCATGGCTGAGCATACTGGTCTCATCGTACCCATTGTCGTGAAAAAGTGAAAATTCATCACTAGCCGGAGCTTGGGTATTACAGCTCCTTTTATAGCTGGAGCACGTATATAATAGTAGTAATACGTAAAAAACGAGAAGTTAGTTCTTCTAATTCTTCATCCTCTGTCACGGTAATGCAAACTCTAATATCGTCTTGTATGTGCGGCACGGACCAACTGGTAACAGACTTGGAATCTGGCGAAATAGCATGCGGCAATTGTGGGCTAGTATCACCTGATAGAATCCAAGAAGCTAGCGCAGAATGGCGAACATTCGATTCAGAGGGTGTCAACAGGTCAAGGGTAGGATCCCCCACTTCTCTTGCATTTCATGATATGGGATTGGCCACGCTAATCGACAAGAGTAATAATGATTCAAGTGGACGGAAATTGGACCCATCGATGTATTCTGCAATGCAGAGGCTCCGGACGTGGGATTTTAGATCGCGAGCCCACACATCAACAGATAGGAATCTCATTCAAGCTTTCAGCGAGCTCGGCAGGCTGAAAGACAAGCTTGGGCTATCTGACGCAATAATGGAAAAAACAGCTTACCTCTATAGAAAGGCTCAGGAAAAAAGCTTGGTACGGGGAAGGTCAACTTCATCCATTTTGGCGGCGGCCATATACGCTGCATGCAGAGGGATGGAAGCCTCAAGAACATTAAGAGATGTGGCTGACGCGACTAATGTTAAACGAAAGGCTCTTTCGCGCAGCTATCGAATTCTTGTGTTAGAACTGGACATTAAGGTGCCCTTGGTGGATCCAATGAAGTGCATAGCCAAAATAGCAAATAAGGCAAAGTTGACCGAAAAGACGAAACGCATGGCAATGGACACCATGCACGATCTCGTTGGAAAAGAGATTTCTGCAGGCAAGCTTCCAATGGGTCTTGCAGCGACGGTTCTTTACATGGCTTGCTTGACCAATGACGAAAGTAAAACCCAGAAAGAAATTGCGGATGCAGCTGGAGTAACAGAAGTAACAATTAGAAACAGATTCAAAGACTTGAAAACTAAGCTTGCATTGAGCTGAGTTGAAGTGCTACGACGTATGAATAATGATAGCGACGATTAGCAGGAATAGAAAGATTTCCGGCAGATATGCTTATGCGCTACAGAAAAAAGAGAAGCAGAATGCACTGGAACTTTTCTATAGTACCACTTGGCGCATGACAGTGGTTCATTCATGCAGACCAAGGCCAAATTATCTACATGTTCAAAACAAGCTTGCCAACTCATTATGGACGACTACAGGGAGCAAATGGTTTCTAATGGGATTATACACCATTTATTACCAACCTTTATAAGCGCTGCGTGTGTAAGATAATGTGAACTAAAATGGTAGACACTAAATCAAAAGAAGAAAGCAATAGCAGAACAACTGGCGCAAGTGAAATATACGATACAGTCAGGGACAATTCCATCAGAATAATCGACGAAATGGTAAAAGTTCAACCGCAGTATACACAGTCAATCTCGAACCTGCAACTGGATTACATACAAACATTAAAGAATACTATTCAGACGGTATTTTCAGTACCAAAGCAAATCGCAGCTAACGCGAACATTACCGTACCTAGTGCATTCACAGATCAATTCGCAAAACAAGCAAATGAATTCACAAGCACCCTGGTAAGAACAGTAGGGACTAATAACCAGCTGGCAATTAACGCATTGGACGCAGCCAGGGAAAATGCAAAGATCTATAGCAGAACAGTCGACGCAATTACAGAGTTCAACACCAACGCAGCAAAAGCATGGACGTCGTGGTATTCTGCACAGCAGCAACAGTATTTCAAACAATAACCCCACCTTTTTTTATTGGGAACCCTTCTTTTTCGAACTATTCCGCGTACTGGCGTTCACAAACCTAATTTCAGCGCCCATTGAGGAATCATTGTAACCATGCATTGACTTGGAGCAAAGAATGGCTTTTTCAAGGATTTTTAGTTGAGCAATTTCATCATGCGATGATGATAACTCGGAGCGTCTAACCTCAAGTTAACCCTACCGTTGCACATATGGCAGTATTTTTCTACAACTAAAACGCTGTTGCCGGTATCAAAAAAAGCCTCCTCAGTAGCTACGGTTCCGCAGTATACACAGTATTTGGGCCTGTCTGTGCTGTCCATAGTACAGCTTTCTGCTTTTAGAATGCTTTTCATTTCATCTCACTATGTCAAGCTGCCAGCCAGTGCGACTATCAGAGATGTTGTAATTATTCCTGTAGCAATAAGCAAGAATTTGGTATTGTTATTGACTGTCATCACCTATTAGGCACATCTTTGTCATAAGAACCTTCTTTCCTCTGGCAACTGCAGATGGGATCAATTCAACTCGCAGGCATTAGGAACCATCAAATCGCAGATTATCTCTCAATCTTGGCCCCAAGATCCAGTATGAAAATGACAATTGAAAAGTATGATCTGAATCTCGAGGCCCACAAACCTCTCGTGGAGGGGCTTCAGTAAGTCTGTATGCTGCTGCAAGCAATAAGAACTTTCGTTAAATCAAGAGGGAAAAGAAGATTATGAATTGCTATTAGGTGGCTCCGAAGCCTTAATAGCAGCGAGAGTGAAGATAATGTATGCTAATTATCGTCAATGCGATCATGCCGATCACACCTTCTATAGAACTGGTGGGCAAAATAAGGAGGGTTTCGCACGACTTTCACTCGAGACTGTAAGTTTTGTGGTCATCGGATCCTCATGGCTCTAATGATCAATGGTCGGTGGCAGGTCCAGAACATGGACAATACTCTCCATCAATGCGCTAGGGACAGGTACGGTACGCCTACGCGACTGGGTGCTAGTGCTGCGTGATTTTATTTTATTGTTGAATTTAGATGATTCCTGCAGCAGACATCCGAACAGAAGTCTAGAATGCCTTTGGCAACACTGGAATATACTACTCCTTGATTAAGGCCTTGGAACTCTTTCCCACATGATTTGCATAGTCTATACATGTTTGAATGTAACGCACGACTTTCTTAAAATTGCTTGTTATTACACGATGGCTAGGTATGGATATATTGCAGTCCGCAGCAGGATAGCTAGGATGTTCTGGAATGGCGACAATTAAGGTATACAAGAGAAATGCTACGTTTGTAGATCTAGGTAATCTTGTGGAAGAACTCAGCAATATGGGCCTGACTGCAATTTTGACAAAGTACTACAACAAGCCCTTTGAGCACGCTGCCAAGAGTATCGTAGCAGGTCCCAGCTTTATTCAGTTCCTAAACAAGTTATTCAAGATCCAAATAGCAGCGGGAGACATACTGCAATTTGAATCTAGCAATCATGACAGGTACTTCATGTTCTCATTATCTGGAACATGGGATGAAATAGTCAAATTGCAATGATGCACCTATGAATATGAGGTAGCGAGCGTAAAGTAAGATGCCGTTAATTTGCATGAAATGTGGTAATCCGCCAGAGAGATGTGTTAATTGTTCAAAGTGCAATCAGCTAACCGGTGTTTGCATGCTCTGTGGTAATGAGTGGCAATGCTGGTGTGAAATCCGACGAACGAGGCTGAAAGATTTCACCGTCTGAGTCAGGAGTAAGTTAGGCAAGTGTCCTTTCGATGGAAGTGAACTGATGGAAATAGACCAAGAAATTCCTGCATTAAAGTGTCCTCATTGAAACAAAGATCTTGTTACGGAAATGAGCGCACGAATGGATGAGCAAACATGACAGCAACCTACTTAACTTCTTGGTACTACTTGATGTCATGGGCAACTCTGACAAGTGCATTCAAAATGAACACGATTCCTGTGACGGCATCGTCAAGACGGTTATGAATGGCTCAGACAATACGGAAATCTGTGATTGTCAGTGTCATAACAGCAGCTATCAGCTCGTCAAAAAGATGTTTGGAGTTATTAATCAAAAAGCTTAACAGACACAATAAAAGCACGCAGGCATTAAGACGCGCACTGGACGGTCTAGACTCAAAGGGAGTTCTGCGTCATACCGATGATGCAGTAGAGAGATATTACTGGTACATTCCGGGTGAAACGTACATCGCTGGGCCAATCCTTAATTGCAATCAAGGCAACACAAATATAAGAAAAAATTCTCCATAAATCACATTCAATTGTTATAATAACATCACTTATCATTCATAAAGTTGTTCTATTTCCTAGAAATAAATCCTGATAATTTTATAAATATCACAAAGGTTCATATGCACTGCCATCTTAGTATTGACGAGGAGATAAAAATGGAAACAGTACTTACAGTTCTCTTTCTTGGAATAGGCGGATTACTAGCCGCCATGGCCTACGTGATCTTTGGCTCTAAAATCCGCCAGCGATTACATAACGACTCATTCCGAACACGCTCGGCTTGAGCCTTTCCCTACTTTTTGGTTCAGTAATCTTCACTGCACAACATATCAAGAATTCTTGTGACACATCAACGCCTTGTCTGCTATCTAGGCAGGAGTCGACTCGCTGTATCGCCATCAACCAAAGTTAAATGACAGGAAAGCATGAAATTAGGAGGGATGGCGATAAACAAGACCTATCAGAATTACAAGTCGGCGTATGACAATAGGCGTAGACGAATGATAGTGATTACATAATTTAGAGCGCGGCGATATGTTTTCGTCCGTAACTATTCGAATAAAAGTCAAGTTCTACGCCGCGGGTCTTATCGTAGTAATATCTGAAGGTTTCATCATTTGAAATATGAAGTAAAGAAAGCGGTCTGCTACATTGTGGACAGGTGACGGGATCAGAGTAGCGCCGGGACAGTGCAGAAGCGCACCAATAGCAATCATCGCAAATAATGAATAGTCTTTTTTGTTGTTTTATCTGGGGTTTTGTTGTTTCAGTGATCAAGAATACGTTAGTGTCAACTTCTAGAATAACTGACATCGTTACTAGATGATACTATCAGATATAAAGTTTAGTATGAACGTACATTTTCGCAGGGCTATCATGATCTTTGCTTAGGTAAGAAAGACATTGTATCGGCTCAGTCTGTGAGCAGCCTTCGAAATGCTCTGGTGATCAAAATGAAAAAGCTGCGTTAGAACAGGAGATGAAAGAGCTCCGAATGGCGCTGGACCTCATGACGTGAATCCTATCCGTAATTCTTAAACCCCGAGGCGGCCACTTATGTGGGACAGCGAGCACCTGCGAAGTTTTAACCGTCTTTGCTCGATTCGACTTCCCATTCTTGCAATTCTTTGTGCAGTTCTGATTCGACGGGCCCATT
This sequence comes from Nitrososphaera sp. UBA210, assembly GCA_002494895.1. GTDB lineage: Archaea > Thermoproteota > Nitrososphaeria > Nitrososphaerales > Nitrososphaeraceae > Nitrososphaera. The sequence goes on along the minus strand of DADA01000061.1, from coordinate 47,367 downwards.
CAACGGATACCCGGAACGCTGACCGCATAAGCTAAAACTAGGGGCTAGCGCACTATCTTCTTATTTTGCCAACCTCAGAGCGCTCGTGTCTTTTCGGTTGCTTATTTTTCTAAAATCACCTTGGAATCCGTAAAACTAATCTTGTAGTGTCTTAACACATCCATGCCCAATAAGCTGGGATATCGCTCCTGATCCGCCTGCTCAACATGAATTTGTCGTAGAAACTTTACTGGCTTTACGTCCACGGATTCTATTCCTTCCCCGAAATACAAGTGGGCCGAATCAGCTAGATATGACTCTGCCTGGCCGCCAATGCCTAGCGAATCCTGGTTTCTTTTCAATTTGGCATAATCAATTTTCATTTGCCTAGCATCAAATTCATTTATTGTAGTAGTGGTGGTCCCAGTATCCACGACTAGGAGAATATCCTTGTTAATTTCCAGCTCATCGCAGATAAATTTCGCAGTGATGAAAGGTAGCCAGCCACTTATGAGACGACCTTCGATTGACATTTGCAATTCAAAGGATCAGAATGGCTGCGCTTACTACTGTAGTCCAGAGGTTGTCTTTATTGCCTTCAGCAGACTGGGTAAAGTTCTGAGTCTTGTAGATCTTGCCTGACAGCTTCCACAACTCTTCTTTTTGATCCCACGTAAGGCCTGGGTCATTCGTTAATCCCACCGTGGTGGCTAGCATTTCCATCGCCATATCCTCGGCATAATCTCCGGCTTTTTGTTCGGTCTCGCCAGTCGAGTGATGTTCCGACAGGTAGCCATACTGGTTGTCGTCTACAGGCCTGGCTAGCCCTATCGATGCGGCAATTAACCTGTTGGGCTCATTTGTGGCGGACCGGGCCATGATAGCAAATACGATCTGGCCGGAATGAAGGTGTCCCCTCCCTTCCTTCACGCTAACAATCTTGCAGTGCGCCGGCTTTATGCTGGAAACAGAAACCAAGTTGAGGTCCGCAATCTGCGCATCTCGAAGTGACAGCTCGAAACTTGTCAGGTAGTCCTTGTGTGTACCTTTGCCTTTCGTAAAAAATATCATCTTTGGCACATATTGCAAACTAACTGGTGGCATGGGTTCCATGCATCAGATTGACAGTCTTGTCTAATTAACATGCTCACTATTGGCACCACTAGCCAAAGTCCCACGCAGAATAAAAAGCCGGAGTCAGCTCTATCACCAGCGAATCTCCTCTTTTTAGTTGGTCAAGCATCTGCCTTGAGAAAGGATGGTCCAGGCCTCCGAGGTACTTTATCACCATCTTTTCAACGATCGCAAGGTTCCTGTTTGAATCGTCAGAGACGTGCGCCTTCGCCTTGCCTTTGACGCACCGGTACGGGGAAATGTCCTCGTCTACGCTGAAATAGACAGTGTCCCTTCTCCCCATGTTCTTGACCTTTTGTGATTCCCTTGAAGTGTTGATGTATATCTTGTCGACATTCGGATCATAAAAGTACCAGACAGGCTGGATTACCGGGTCTCCGCCGCTGTCAATGGTTGCGATCTGGAGGTTCATCTTGGTCCCAAGAAATTCTTTAACTGCGTTCTCTTCCATTGGCGATCCCATCGGGGTCGCGTGAACTATCTTCACGCCTCTCCTAACGCCGGGCGGGGATAATAAGCTGCTAGATTTCGCAAGCACCATCAGCTCTTGCGGTGCGACAAGGGTTCCGGCAACTTAGTCATAAAATTGAGCAGATTTTCAGTCTTTACACACGTGCTTCTCACACAGAAAACTACCGGAGAATTCCTCCTGCCATCCTTATAACCAACTTTGGACATCATCTGTCGATGAATAGTTTGCGTCATCGCCTCTCTGAGATCAGGGAGGAGAAAAATACAGACAGGCGGATCATGAAGCTCCAGAGACTGAACAGTTCTCTGCCCGCCGATAAGCAGTTACAGATGCCATCGCTGATTACTAATGCCTACATTCGTAGGGCGCTGGATGTCATCGAAGACAGGATGACAGTGGCAGCATAACACTGGACGATCATAGATCCAACGATTACGTAGACAGCAATAGAAGAATCTAAAAGAAAAATCAACCTGCGGGCTTTATTTAGTCGCAAAACTCCATGAGATGTAGCATGACGCGTACCAATGACAGACCCCGCGTTCTTTTAGTCGATGACGAGCCGGACATAACCAATGTATGCAGACGCGCCTTCGAAGCTCGTGGTTATGAGGTTGACGTCTTTAATGACCCGATAAAAGCCGTCTACCATTTCAAACCAGGCTACTATGATGCCTGTATTCTTGACATCAGGATGCCCGGAAAAAACGGCTTTGAGCTGGCACGTGACATTTGGCGACTTGACGATAAAGCGCAGGTATGCTTTCTTACCGCATTTACTATCTATGAAGATGAAGCGAAGAAACTGTTCAAGAACTTTAAGACACGTTGTTTCCTCGCAAAGCCAATGTTTCCCAGCGCCATAGTTGACCATGTCGAAAAGCATTTGGTGAATGCAAGCATGACATCTCAGGTGCCCTGAATTCACGTTCCCTGATCAAAAACATCTACGCTAACAATTCTCCAGAGAGGTTGATAAAGTATCAGGATGTATGTAATGTTATGGCAAGCACACTCGATAGCAATCTGGTGTTCTGTAAATGCTCGGTGTGTAGCCACGAAAAAAAGCTCGAATGTATTTCAGCACAGTGCGGTTGCTGTGATCTTGAAGATGCATTCTCGCTTGTTACCCATGTTGAATTTGAGCGCTAAATCAAATTGCCTGTGAACAAAAGTGATAGAAGATTTTACGATTACATTGTAGCCAGTTCTTTAAGTACTTCCACCCACAATTCACAGATCTCCCCGTGTGTGCTAGCCGTCGTTTTTCCCAGACCCCCTGCAACGGACGGCGGCTGTGCACAAATATTCTCTGATTCACGAGTGCTTTTGTTCTTTGAGCCGAGTGTTAGTCAGTCCGCATTCTAAACACCTGAAAATCAGAGAGCTGCCGATATCCTTCTCGCATCATTTCTACTTAGGGAGGAATGGAACCGGATTAGTCGACCCGGCACTGTCAAGCTTTCTATTCCATACACCCTTTAATAGAAGACTTGGCTCGTGTGGCCATGGTAGATTCTACCAAGAAGTGGAAATATCTATCAATAGGATTGATGGCAGTGCTTGCGACGGGATTTTCTTTTCCGCAGGCCTTTGCCCACATCACGACGGACACGCAGCATATGCTGGAACACATATACAAATTCGCCAGAAACATTCAGAACAAGGTTACGGATATTGGAAGCAAAGTCGATGGAATAAAGACAAATACTGACTTGCTCTCGGACCCCGGATTCGGGCTTCAGGAAATCAAGCGCGAAGTAAGAGACATTGAAGATAGACTTGATGGCATCGAAGAAACACTCGGCAGAATAGCGCCTGATGCTGTCGAGACAGATGACCTATCTATTGGCGGCCAAATAAGCCTGAAACTTGATGATGGCTTGCCCGAAACCTTTTCCATGTCAGGGCCGCTGAGGATGAAGGTTTTCTTTGAGGGAAATGAAGGTGTTGCCGATGACGACGACGGGGACGGGCTTGACGAAGTGCCCCTAGAGATCGTCCAGATGACACTGACCAGCACTGGCGGTACTGTCCCTGTCGAGGTGAGCCAATCACCTGCTCGCATGTCACTTGGGTTCATTGAGGAAAATGTAAATGTCGATTCTGGCGAGTTGAACCTTCCTCCTTTCAACCCTCTTGGTCCCGCTAGAATGGCGGCAGAGATGTTTGTGATCGTTGAAATCAATGGCACTCCATTTCACAACGTGACCCCGGTATCCATTCAAGGACTGATCGACCACAAACCTCCAGCATGCGGAGACGAGCTAGATTCGGGACAGGTGTCAGTACCACTATTTGATGCAAGTGATAAACAGTCGGGCTGGTCGATAGTGGGACTAGTGCTCAACCAGTGTCAAAGTTGAGCGCCCTCCTCTTTTTTTCTATACAGACAGTAACTAGTTACCTCTAGACCATGCATGCTCCAGCTACAACCCTCGATGGGTCAAGATTCCGAGTGTCCCCAGCCCGTTACGACCGTGAAGCCTTTTTCTCTAAAGCATTTGATTTCCACTATAGAAACCATTGCCAAAAACAATAAATGCATTACATGCGAAACCTGGTGAGCTATGCTTGATTTGTGTTGTAGATGTGAAATAAGACAAGCCGAAATATTTCAAGATGCAGGCAATTTCTGTCTGCAATGCTGGCAGGAAATGACGTGTCCGGCTGTTTAGAATACGCCTACGAACTGCCCGATCCCTTGCGCCTGCACTTCGTGAAGAAATCGGTGGGGACGATGTAATGGATTCCTGATATGTCGGACAACTCCATTTACTCAAACGCAGTAAGAGTCGTTGACCGTTTCTAAGCCTCCCCTTGGGGAGTAATACCTTTTATTTCATGCGCGATACGCTTATCCATGAATAAAATCGAATCCGCTATGCAAGAAAGCGAAGGAAGTAATAAACAAAAAATTACGCCACACCTGTGGTTCAATAAAGAAGCAAAGGAAGCGGCCGCGTTTTATACCTCGATATTTCCGAATTCACGGGTAACCAATATCACGACAATCCGCGACACGCCATCGGGCGATTGCGATATTGTTTCATTCGTGCTCTGCGGTCAGCGGTTCATGTCGATAAGTGCGGGACCACTTTTCAAGTTCAACGAGTCTATTTCATTTATGGTAAACTGTGACACCCAGGAGGAGATAGACTACTACTGGGAGAAGCTTTCTGCAGTTCCCGAAGCCGAACAGTGCGGCTGGCTCAAAGACAAGTATGGCCTGTCATGGCAAATTGTTCCGGCTGTCATGGACGAGATGATGAAGGACAGAGACGAGAAGAAAATAGCGCGAGTAACTGAAGCGTTTCTAAAGATGAAAAAGTTTGATATCGCGGAACTAAAGAAAGCGTATTCGGGCGGGGAATAAGAAATGAACCCGGTTGTGCACTTTGAAATGCCAGCAGAAGACAGAAGGCGAATGGCCGAGTTTTACACCAATGTATTTGATTGGAAGACTGAGCAGCTAGGCGAAGATATGGGAAATTATGTCCTGGCCGCTACAACTGAATCCGATGAGAACGGCCCAATAAGGCGGTGCGCGATAAATGGTAGTTTTTTCCAGAAGACTGATGACAAGCCGGCACAATACCCTTCTGTAGTTATTGCAGTGGAGGACATAAGGCAGCACATAAAGAAGGTGGAAAAAGGCGGAGGTCGAATCCTTGGCGAACCATGGGATATCCCAGGAGTGGGGCTATACGTATCATTTCTTGATACAGAGGGCAACAGGGTAGGAATGATTCAGCCGACCATGAATATGCAGCAGAAGTCGTGATAAAGATAGGCAGATGACGGCATGAGAAAAATTATCACAAACACCTTCGTGACTCTGGATGGCGTCATGCAGGCCCCGGGCGGACCTGAAGAAGATCCCACAGGCGGCTTTACATACGGCGGCTGGTCAGTCAACTATTGGGATGAAATGATGGCCAGGGCCCTCATGGAGGGGTTGGCAAAGCCTTTTGATCTCTTGCTTGGTCGCAAGACCTACGAAATATTCGCGGCTCACTGGCCGTTTGTCAAAAATGATCCTGACAAGCTGAACGCAATGGCCGCAGACAAACTGAATAGCGCAAGAAAATACGTGGTGTCAAGAACGCTTGGCAAAGCCGACTGGCAAAACTCCAAACTCATCAAAGGTGATGTACCAAAAGAAATCCTGGAGCTCAAAAAGCAAGATGGTCCGGAAATTCAAGTCCATGGCAGTAGCAATCATATCCAGACTCTTTTGAGGAATGACCTGATTGACGAATTTCGTGTTTGGACCTTTCCCCTTACCATCGGCAATGGCAAACGACTTTTCGGTGAAGGAACAATCCCAGTTGGCCTGAAGCTGCTGGATTGCAAAGTATCAACTACTGGCGTCAGCATCGCTACCTATGCTGGCAGTGGAAAGGTAAAAACCGGTTCTCTCGCCCTCGAAAACCCGACAGAAGCAGAACTTGCTCGCCGAAAACGACTTGAATGAGATCCGCGAGTTCCTTCATAACGCTTGATCGCGTCCAGTGACAGATTTCTCTATGCACCAGCCTGGTAGTTATTAACTTGTTTATATGTCGTAATAGAAATGTTATTAACATAAGTATATATTCTTAATAACCGAAGATGTAGCGATATGAAGACAAAGATCATCGTTGCGACCGCAGTGGCGGCGATAGCAGTCGCGGCGGCTGTCGGCGTCTTTGCTATGTCAGGTCAGAATCAGCCGACTCCCTCTAGCACTGAAACCGAAAGGGTGAAGGTAATAGCTTCTTTTTTTCCAGTATATGATTTTGCAAGGCATGTAGGCGGGGAAAAGGCGGAAGTGTCGGTAATGGTGCCTGCCGGCATTGAGCCGCATGATTGGGATCCTACCCCCAGGGACATAGCGAACGCAGAGAATGCAGATTTGATAGTTTACAATGGCGCGGGATTTGAAAATTGGGTTGCAGACCTGAGTGTCAGGACAAAAGTCGATACAAGCAAGGGAATCCAGGTCATGGCTGGTGAATCAGAAGAGGAGGAACTAGATCCGCATATTTGGCTTGACCCCATGAACGCCAAAAAACAGGTAGAGGCGATCCGGGACGGCCTTGTCGAGGTTGATCCAAAGAACGCAGACCATTACATGCGCAACGCAGAGCAATATGAGAAGGAGCTGGATTCGCTGGATTCTCTTATCAAGTCAGAGTTGTCGGGTTGCGAGAAGAAGGATTTCATAGCATTCCATAATGCGTTTAGCTATTTTGCAAAGAGATATGGTCTAGTCCAACACAGCATAGAGGGCATCACCCCGGAGGGAGAAGTGCTTCCGCAGAGGATACAAGAAATAAAGGAACTGGCCATTGAACTGGGAATACAGGTAATATATTCAGAAGAGCTGGTCGACCCTAGGCTTGCCAATGTGATTGCTGATGAGATCCCGAATGGACGTGTCCTCGTTCTGAGCCCGATAGAGGGTTTGGAAGAAGAAGAAATTCAGCAGGACCTGGGATATCTTGATAAGATGAAGGAGAATCTAGAGAACCTGAAGGTAGGACTCGATTGCAGCTAGACGCCGTTTTAGTAGACAAAGTTAGCTATGACTATGGTCAAGGAAAGATACTTGACGACATCTCCTTCAAAGTAGAAGAAGGAGATTTGCTAGGCATCATTGGCCCAAACGGAGCCGGAAAGACCACACTTTTCAGCTGCATGCTTGGTTTGATCGAGGATTATGAGGGAAGAATCGAAATCTTTGGTGGTGACATCAGGAAGAACAGAAAGGTCCTGCAGCAGGTAGGATATGTACCGCAAAAGAAATCAATAGAGCAGGGTTTTCCAGCAACAGTTGAAGACATAGTGTCTCTGGGTGCGATAAGAAAAGGCTCGAAAGCGAATATGGCATCCGCGATAGAGACTGCGGCTCTAACTGGGCTAAAAAATAGAAGAATAGGAGAGCTTTCTGGCGGACAGCAGCAGCGCGTTTTCATAGCCAAGGCTCTGGTGAACGAACCGAGGTTGCTTATCCTTGACGAGCCGGTGACTGGCATCGATGTGGAGACTCAGAATAGATTCTATTCGCTTATCAAAAAGTTGAACAAGGAAGATCACATAACGATTATCTGGTCTTCCCATGACCTGGAAGCGATCAGCAGCCTTGCCAACAAAGTGGCCTGCATAAACAGAAGCATGTTCTTCCACGGGCAATCGCACGAGTTCTTTGGAAATCCCGAAATGCTGAAACAATACTCTGAATCGAGCATGCAGGCGCACATGCACGAACAGCATCACCATCACTGAAGTAATATGGTGTTAGAAATTCTTCAGTTAGGGTTCGTTCAAAGGGCACTCATCACTGGAGTAGCTGTTGCGGTTATCTGCTCAGCAGTAGGTTTGTTTCTTGTGCTTCGAAGACACTCGCTATTTGGCGACGCGCTGGCGCACGCAGCCTTTGGAGGAATAGCGGTGGGTCTCTTTGCAAATATCTATCCTATTTGGACTGCCATAGTTGTTTCCGTTCTGGCAGCCCTGGGAATGACAAAGCTCAGGCAGTCAGCCAAAATTCCGCCGGATGCAACGGTAGCTGTCCTTCTCTCCTCTGGCCTGGCCTTGGGAATAGTGCTCGTTAGTTTGTCAGGGGGATTCAGTGTGGACCTGTTCAGCTTTCTTTTTGGAAGTATACTTCTCGTAAGTCAGGATGAAGTAATCATGATACTTGCGCTCTCTGCGGCTATAATCGCCATCCTGCTCTTACTTTACAAAAGATTCATGTATATCACCTTTGACGAGGAGCAGGCAAAGGTTAGCGGACTGCAGGTATCCAAACTGAATTACTTGTTCATAATACTGGCGAGCATCGCCGTCATATCGTCCATAAGGCTTGTGGGCATATTGCTCATTTCATCGCTGATAGTGATACCGAATATTACTGCCATGATGTTTGGAAAAGGATTCAAAAAGACTGCCGTACTATCGGGCGCGATAGCGGCATCTTCAGTAGTGGCTGGAATAATGATATCCTATGTGGCCAATATCGCAACTGGTGGAACCATTGTGCTTGTTCTCGTGATAACGTTTCTAACCACTCTCGCTCTAAAGAGAGCTCAAAGGCGGACATCTCAGCTAGCAAGTGTCAAAGCATCGACGTGAGTTCAACATGTTACTGACTCGTCTAATCAAAACGCATATCCAACTACTCGGCTCGTGTTAGAGGGCGATCGGCCACTATAGGTCTTGCCGGCTCAAGCAACCCAGTCTGTCTTGGTAACCGAGTATGCCCTGCTTCTCCTCGCTGACTTGTATGCCGCTATAAGGGCAACCACTATTGCGCCGGACACTAGAGCCAGAGGAATCGACAGAAACAGCGAATACTGGTATAAGAAGAAGTCGACGGTGGCAGTAGTGACTATGCAGGCGCTTTCTGCGGTGATCAGGATGAAAAGGCCGGTCTTTATTATTCTGCCAGCGTGAGGTGCCCGGTAAAGCGACGGCAGTTCGCGCAGACCGGAGGCAAAATACTTGAAGGTCAAGCCGACGGCAGAAATAAACCCCATGTCGGATCCGTGTGCTAGTACAGCGTCGCAGCCGCAGGTCATCTCTTCGCTTCTTCCATGATACGACTGTTCGCGACTCCGTGCCCTCCCGACTATGCTAACAAAGGCCGTACATCCTGCCACTCCATAAGCCAACAAGAAAGACGTTATGAATCCTATCGTCGTAAATCCGAAAAGGAGAATGCCTATGATGCTTCCTGTTTCAGCGGATGTAGCGCAAATTATCTCGATGCCAAGAGCTGCTGGAAGCATGCGCTTCGTTTCTCCAAGAAACCGCCTTGTAAACGAGCTCTCATTTCTTAATTTCACGGTAAGGATTGTCAGGGCTGCTCCAGCTACTCCGATAAAGGTCCAAGTATATGGAGTCATGAAATCCTGTGAGCCTTGTGGCTTGAGAATTATGATGTTATTCTGAGTGGCAGAAGCAGAATTTTCAGGGATGGGTTCAGAGACCGTAGGTTGTCTCCCGACATCCTGGAAATCAGGAGCTGTTGGTTCAATGCTCGCTGCTGATGCAACCACGAGTTCAACTTGCCTGCTGTCCACAAGTACAGGGATTTGAATACCGATGCTGTCATCATGGCTGTCACTTCCATATTCGACCGTCCTCCCGTCTACCTTGACCGTGGTGATATTCCCCTTGATCACATCTTTGGCAGGATACAATGTCAGCATACCGTCTCGCCTAACCGTTATGTCGAGAACTATTGATTCCCTTGCCCCGCCTATTGAAATGCCATCTATGCTTAGAACTGGCAGGTTGGAAGCTACTGGTAGGTGGATGTGTCCTGCATGAGCTTGCAATATCTGGTCGATGCTGACAGCTTTCTGAGCCGCAAGTGCAGAACCACCTGAAAAGCTCAGAACAATTGGATAGGTCTCACCTTTGACTTGAACCTTCATAAGGCAAAACTCGGCAGGATTCGAACACGGGTATTGCTGCATCGGTACGCCTACTACTTCTATCCTCTTGTCGCCCTTTAGGAAATCGATTGTCACTGTTCTAGGTCTGTCTGGGAAATAGGTGGACGTGTAGTTCGATATGGCTTCTCTGCCTTCCACATAGGCGAAATAGTTAATACCTTCATCGCCCGAGAGCTCTTTCTCTGCTAGTGTTTTATCAAGACTCATGTCGAATCTTCCAGGCTGTTTTGCGGTGATATCTATTTTCAAGGAAGGTTTTGTTGAATCAATCGAAATGCTGTTTACTTTGACTTCATCGGGAAAGCCCGTTACTACGGTACCGGTAATGTGGTATTGCAGATCGTACTCGGCACCATCTCTTCCGATAGTTCTTATGCTGCAAGCGTCCTTTGAACAAGGAAATGTTGGAGAGAATAGCGACTCTTCATTGCTTCGGTATAGATAATTACCGCCTATCTCTATCTCTTTTTGACCCTTATCGAACTTTACCTCGATGATGCGGCTGTCTGACTTTATTATGTTCTTGTGCTCATTGGTTACCACAAAGTCTTGGTATGTAGAATAGCGCCGCACATCTGCGTCAGATCGTATGAGATCCGGAGGCAAGTCAATTGCAAGAATACCTCCCTGGTCTGGCGCCTCTAGCTGGATTCGGATTGATTTATGCACCATGTCAGAATAGATGGCACTGAACCGTGGGAATTGCTTGTCGCTTGTATTTTCATATCCACTGATTGCATAGTTTAGCTGAAATGTTTTGTCTAAAATCGTGAGATCGTAAGTGCAGTTCTTTTCCAGCGTATCGCAGGGAAAGGTCGTTATCCCGTGAGCGGATTTTTCACCTATTGTCCATGTACCCATAATCTCTATTCGTTTCGTGTCTTTGGGAAAGTCGATGAATAAGAGCCGAGCTTTGAACGGATCGGATGGAAAGATCTGCTGCCAATCGAGCTCATTTGAATGAATGGCATTTCCATCGAGCTTTACAAGGTAGCTCACTTCCACGTCGTCCTGGCTAGACTGGATTATGGAGCGAGGTAGGAAAATATGAAACGTGCCAAAGCCGGCCGTGTCTAAATCTACTGTAATGGTCTTCCTGTCAACGTCTGCCGAGATCCCGGTTACCTCGACGCTGTTGCCGTCTCCATAAAGACCGTATGCTATCGGATAGGACTCGTCTCCTATTCTCAGATCGTAGTCACACAGAATATCACAGGAATACTGCGGAAAATCGACAAAGATATCCTTTGTATCATGGCGATGCCCTACCTCTGCTGCATAGTAGATCGATGTGCCACGAATTTCAATGCTATGGCTTCCTGAAGGAAAGTCTATGCTCAGTACCCGCATGCTATCGACTGTTATCGGGTCGATTGCGTTAGGTTCTCGTACCAGGAGTGACGACCTGACGATCTTTTCCAGCCTGTCGAATTCTCGATAGAGATCTTCTCTGCCAAGCTCACGAAAGCTCGCACTATCTTCGCTGCCGTCGAGAAGAACGCGATAGGCAATTCGTGTGCCATCTTCTTGCTGGGCTTTCAGAAACTGTCTCAGTGCTATGTTAAAAGTGCCCTCGACTGGAGATGATACCGTTATGATTAGTGACTTGCCCTCAATGTTTGCAGTTATGTTTGATGACATGCTGGGATCGCTGCTTGTGCTGCTCAAGTCGCGATTCATGTTGTAGTGAATGGGTTCGATGATAGCTCCGAAGTTAACGCGCTGTTCGCAAAGAATCTCGCATGCAGGATAGTCCGGCGAATTGGTGTCAGCATAGGCCGGCACTTGAATAACACTCTTAGTGGTTGCGGTAGACGAATATGCCAAGCAGAGTGCCAGGACTAGTGCCACTAGGCACTTCAAAGATAGCATTTTCTGGATTTTGCGGTACCACAATCTAATTCGCTTCCGCAGCCAACTCGACAAGAGTCAGCAAAAATCCGCTACTATTAAGGAGGAATCTGTAATTTTTAGTACAACATGCTGATTCACCGATTCAAGGACTGCATGTCCCAAAAACCATGAGTAATACTCAATAGGAATGCGCCCAGTAGTAATGCGTTCGTAGATCGTCTTTGCTTTTGAAACGTCCCGAACATTTGTCACATTCATGGACCAGTCGAGCGCTTCTCTTAGGATCCTGTGACTCTCCACGTGAAAAACGATGATAATCATCGGGTGTAGGAATATCACTCATGGATCTTGTGCTTTCCTTTCGGCTTTCGTCCATATTGAGTACTGAACTTCTCCAGCCGCCCTCATATCCATCAGTATGTAGGTCAGTAACACAACCGTCCGTGGTCGGCGCTCTAATGACGTACAGATGGATTTCAGTTAGCATCTAGTCGATGACCCAGCTATCCCTTCATAAATCCCAACACAAAAGCTGCCGCAAAACTCCCCGTCAGGGGTATCCCGAAATTTATCAGCGTCGGAGCAACCTGGTCAGAGATCCCGGCTATCTGCCCTGTCGCATTCCCAAGCCCAGATGAGGCGTCAGTCGCAGTCGAACCAAGCTTGTCCCAGTTTATCGTCATTATGCCCTGGTAGTTGAGGTAAGCCAGAGCGGCAAAGAATAACCCGATTATGAACAACGTTATCTTTATTGCTTTTTTTATCGCATAGCCAATGAGAAATCCAGCTACCCCGCCAAACCCGATTGAAGTGCCTATGAATGCTAGATCGATGCTCATGTGTCCTAGTGTATTGTCCTTCAAGACAATATTTTAATGATATTGAAGAAGCTTCTATCAGGACTCATCGGCATACTTTTCAAGTACGGACTAGTGTCATTAGCAGACTCTATGGATACCTTCGATTGCATCAAGACCAAGCTGGACGTAAGGGAGTTCAGTCCAGAAAGCGTCGGAGCCGACATAAAGTCAAAGGTTCTCGAGGCGGCCAGAATGACAGGCACCGGGCTAAACACCCAGCACTGGCGATTCATTGCCGTGGAGGACAGAGAGAACTTGAAGACGCTTGCTCGGGACAGTACAAGTGGCAAATGGGCAGCAGGTGCCAATTTCGCGATCATTATTCTTACGAACCCGGAACATGGTTTTCACATGATCGACGCAGGCAGAGTCGCTCAGGACATGCAGTTAGCCGCGTGGAATTTTGGAGTCGCCTCGGGTCTGTTCACTGGCATAAGAGAAAAGGAATTGCGGCACGACTTTAACATCCCGAACTGGCTAAATGCGACTGTAGTAGTATGCTTTGGCTATCCAGCCACGAAGCTTGCGGGCAAGAAGAAACGCCAGCCACTGGAGACACTGGTACACCGGGAAAGATTCACTGACTAGTAGGATCTGTTCAAGGAGGATTCAAACCATGAGGCAGTCGATGCGACGGTGGAATACAGTGAGCTGGGCTCTAAATGGCGTTCCGCCGGGCTGGTCTTTGACAGCGGAGTCAGGGCAGGCGGCGGACGCTACAAGTGGACGTACCTCGGGCTAGCGCCAAAGCGGTTGCCTTCAGTCGCTGTTCATGATCCTCTGAAAGTTCTGCATGTGGCCTGACCTGCGACATTCTTGCTACCGAAAAAACTTCTGAAGTATCACTGCACAAATCTTTTATCGGATAGTTGTGTGGGACAAGATTGTGCCGGAGACAATGTGCAAGAAATGCGGCTCGGACCTTGAGGCTAGTAGTGAGCAGTGCTCATTGTGCGACCAGAACCTGAGAATGCAGTGCACCGACTGTGGCTTCATTTCCGACGTACTGTTCCATACGGACTGTGCAAATGCAGAGCTATTGGTGCGATAGCTGGTGCAGCTATGCGTTTGTCCTGTTTCGCTCGCCTGAATGGCGTTCCAGCACAGAAAAACAGATGTTGCAGTATATCATGTGCATGAAGCCGGCTGGCACTATTACCGAGTAGTGCTGGCATTTCGGGCACATCGCAAGTTCGGTCTTTGTCATTCTAGATCTCTCATGCCAGGGCCACAGACCCGGTTGCCATCAGGGCACCTTCCGAACACATCCTGTTCACCTTCGACCACACTCTGTTCAAAGCAATATCCGGGGATGTCGCGTCAAAGTAGCGGCCCAGCGACTCGCAAACTTCGGCAAGTTCGAGATACCTCCCGTCGTGGCAGGCCCCTCTCGATTGAAGGTCGGCCATTATCGCTTTCCTGCCACGCTCACCCACAGAGTTCAGGACATCTTCAAACGGCCCCCGATGAATCCTGCGATTGGGCGTGAGATTCAGGTTTTTTGCCAATCGCATTGCATTTTCATATACTTCTATCATTACCATGTCCGCGCCAACTCCCACCGTCTGTCCAAGGTGCTTGTAGAATCGCTGCACATCGATCTCTGACTCTAGCAGCATGCCTCGCGCCCTGAGCTGCCAGGTTATGGTCTCGGCTATCGGCCCTCCCAGGGAATGCAGAGCATCGCGAATTGCCTGACGGAGTACCTCTTGATTTCCCTGCATCTCGCAGAGCGTGTCAATTGCCTGCTCCACTGGTGGCGCACATATCATGGTGCTAACCTGCGTCAATTAGGTTCGCCTCCCATTGTCATCTCTATACTCGCTATCATCCAATCAGCTCCTCTGCAAGATCAAGCAATGCTTCCGCTGTAGACAGCGCAGTCGCCGCGAGGTCATAGTTCCCCACATCGATGTCTATCCTTGCGGCTGCGATAAGAGCGAGCGCTTCGTTTATCTTCAGAGTCGCCACCACGTTACCGCTTTCAGCAAGAAGCGCATTGGCCCTCTGCTCCAGTTCGTCCGCAGTATTCGTCAGCTGTTCTGCCTCGCTGGGCTCGTTCGGGGGCGGGGTTTCGGTTGCATTGTTGCCCGGTACATCACCAGCAGGCGTGTCGTTTGGCTCATCATTTGGTTCGTCGTTGGTATTGTCGTTTGGTTCGTCGTTACTATCATCCGTCGGCGCGTCGGTCTCCTCTGTGTCCTTTACAGTTTCCGGGTCAGAGATAACTGGGCTGTATTCATTCAGGATATCTTGGATCCTGCTCGAATCCTCTGTAATCTTTATTATTTCTTCGATATCCGCTGCGTTATCTAACAGCTGAATAGTGGCGGTGGCCTCCAGCATCAGGGTCTTGCGGCCAGTCATAGTGCTATCGTTTTCTGCCATGGCGACTATATGCAAAAGATGTGCCTTCATCTCTTCGGCAAAAGCCTCTACTCTTTCTTCCTTGTTGCTGTCGCCGGAAACCTGGATCTCGTTCTGAATATCATCAAGGACAGACTCGGCATGGTCAAGGTGTTCTTCAGCCGCTCGGAGATCCTGCCTGACTATTGCGGCTTTGCTCGCCTGAATGGCTGAATGATAGTCGGCAAAGCTAGCGGAAACGTTGTTGGCAGTTGCCAGAGTTTGAAGATAGTCTGCTCGATCCTCCTGGACCGAGACTTGTTCGTCGCCTGTCACTCTGACTGATGGCTTCTCCAGCTCCTTAACACCGGACAGCAAGTCAGAGGCGGTCTTGAAGAGGTTCATCGCATTCATGGCATGATCCTTGGCAAAGTCCGGGTTACCGGATTCCAGAGCGGCCTTGGCCAGGTCTTGCTCTTTGACTGCAGCAGTATAGTATGCCTCCGTTCCTATGGGCAGCGCGATCTTTAGCTGCTGTAATTCCACCAAGTCTGCCTGGACCCGTGCCTTTGCAGAGGCCAGCACCTTCATGGTGACTTCGAGATTTCCCCCTTCAGCCATTGCGGGCTGGAAGGAAAGCGCAAGTGTCACAGCGGCGATCAAAGCCATCACCGCACACAGGTGTTCAGCGATATGCGTCATTGATAACTACCCTTCCTATCAAATCTATAAAAGGAAGCATTTCGAGGCTGGTTCGAACGTTCGAACCGCCGAAAAAGAGCACGATCGAACCAAGTTATCTACCAATTACATAGTAGAGGCGAAGGCCCCTGTTCTGGCATCCGCTCTCCGGCTCCCTTCGATGTGTGTTCAGACAGGCACCTACAGAGCAGGAAAAGTGTTATAATCGTGATAAGGAACAAGCGGCAAGAAGCTGCGGGCCTTTGCTAACCAGAGACAGCATTGCATGTCTAGTAGTCAGTACAATTTTCTTTTTCGCCATGTTTCAGCTCCCAGAGTCGTTTGCACAGGTCACGGGGAACAGCCTGACCATAGAGGTCTCTAGCGACGGCCTTGCAAGAGTCACCGAGGAGATAGCTCCGAGCAGGACTGTTTCAAGAATAACGGTAAACACCATTGCAAGCAACATTTCAGACATTCTGGCAGTCGACGAGAACAACATAGTCCTGAGTTTTTCCCATGCGGGCAGCTCGATAGCGATAGACACGCTTGGAGCTGCTAACGTAACCCTGAGCTACAGCGCCAGTATCGTCAGCAAAGCAGCATCAGACATCTGGGAGGTGAGCTACAACAGCGGAGGCATCGAGTCTACCGTAGTCCTGCCCTCGATGTCCGACATTGTCTATGTAAATGATATTCCCATTGACATAGTAGACAACGTTGTCACGATGCCTCCAGGAGCGACCGTCCTGCGGTACGCGATAAAAAGCGTGGACACAAATGATCTTGTCGTCGCATGGGAAGGCAGGGATTACGTCGTTCATGTGGTCACCGCGTCAGTGGTGCAGGAATTCAGTTTTGAGCAGGGTACAAAGTCGCTGACACTAAAGCTGGACACTAGCACGCCCATGCTCGCAATTATCCCCGTGTCACTCCTTGGAGGGCCATATTCAGTCACCGGGGCTGCCGGCGATCCGGTGGACTTTAGGCAGTACCATCAAAATTCTACGCATTCCTGGATCAGGGTCGAGCCCAGTGACGGCAATTCTGTCAGGATCACAGGCACCACCGTTGTGCCAGAGTTCCCTCTCATCATTCTGTATGCAGGCGTGGCAGTAGCCCTTGGCTCGCTATTGTCGTTTCTGAACAAGAGATCGACGTATTGGCGATAACACACTCACATTGATCTCGCTTCTCATGCAAGCCCGGCCTGTGTAGTGTACAGACACTCCACACAAGAGGCTTTAAGAAACTTTGGGGGAGCATGTTTGTAACGGGAACAAATGGTAATAGACGATCAAGACCTGATGGGTCGTATTGTAAAAATTAGAAACCTCAGGGAGGAATGCTTCAAATATTTGGAACCTTCGAGTAGCGAATTGCTTACCCACAAGGTCCTCTACAGCATAGCCAGGCTCAGCTCCAGCAAGATGGGGCCGGTTAAGCTGGCCGAGATAGCGCAGGACATCTTTGGCGAGAATGACAAGTCAAAGCAGGACCTCATCAGGCTCACGGTTGAAAAAACGCTGCTAAGATGTGGCGCCATCGAAAAGCTCCACTATGCCCCAAATGACGTCAGATACCTGCTGACCGCTTACAGGTTCCAGAAAGTAAGAAAGATCGAGAGCTTTAGAGGCGACAACGCAGAGCCTGTAGGGGATGTCATCGAATTGCCCAGGTCTACGTGGCCTATTTCCGAAGACTTTCTGTTCCTAATTTCAAAGAGGAACGGAATTCGGGAGGCGCTGAAAAAGCTGCATCACGATTACGACCAGGGAAGGATCCAGCAGGGCAATTACAACGATCTGAAGCACAGCCTGGATGAAAAACTGGAAAAAATTGACGCCAAAATAGCGGCGTCGTATGCCCAGATCGCAGAGATAACAGAAGGTGCCTAGTACTGAAAGCGACAACCCTTGCTGCAGCGGCGATGATATTGTTCGGATGCATTGCCGCAGCAGGATACGCTCATGCTCAAGAGCCCCCGTCAGCGAAGCCACTTCGGGTAGAGTATGCAGGCAGCACTGCGGAGCCCTATACCCTCTTTGTTGATTCCGGCAGGTATTCGATCAGCCAGAGCTACTCATGGGTCAGAGATGAAACGAGCAGGTACAGCCTGGTCTCCTATTCTATCGATGGCGGGCCGTATCTTGAAATACCAAGAAAGGCTCGGGGGAATTTCGTTCTCGATGTCACAATGGATTCCGGGCACACGGTAGTCTTCCAGGCATTAGTCCAGTATCCTGTGTCTGCAACTTCCGACCACAGAGATCTGGAGATAACTTTTTCTCTACCTTCACCGACTGGCGATGAGTGGTTTGATGTCGGCTCTGATGTCGCTATAACCGTCTCAAATAAGGAGAATCCCGGCTCGCCGGACACCAGGCAGCAAGTCATGAGCTGGTCGCTTGACAGTTCAAAGCGCCCGGTTGGAAGCGAAGTCGAGTCATCGTTTACCACTCCTCCAATAAAAGTCGCTGCGGCCCATCAGGCAAAGTTCGAATCGCAAACGCAGTATTTCGTACGAGTGATCACAGACCAAGGCACGGGAACAGGCGAAGGATGGTACGACGAAGGTAGCCTGGCAACCGTCAGCGTGGACAACGATGATCTGTTCACGGTCCATGTCTTTGATGGCTGGGACGACAGCTCTGGCACCCAGTTAAAAGAAAAGACAGAAACATTTCTTGTTGATTCTCCAAAGACCGTGAAGGCGAAATGGAGCCCCGATTACAGCCGCCTGGGAGGAATCTCTATTGCACCAATCGGCGGCGTAATAGCGGTGATCCTGCTCAAGAAAAGGTCTTCAGGCGTCGCACAGCGAACATCAGCAAAGGAAGGCCCACCTTCCATGAACAGGTCTCAACAACAAGTCTCCGCGTCATCGCCGCTTCTTGCCATCCAGACGCCCGTAGAGACACAAGAAAACAACTCGCCGGCCAACGATGATGATTCGAGCTATTCAAAAGAGATAACGGGTTACGCACTACAGAAGTCTGTCGAGAAGCTTCAGTCTCTTCGTACTTCTGGTCTTGTTTCAGATACGAAATACTCCAAGGTTAATGAGAAATTAGAGCAGTCGTTTGACTAGATTGGCAGTGGATTATTCAGCCTATGCTGCACTAACTTTATTCTCTCTGAGGATTCGGATCTCGGAGCTAAATTACATTGGTGCAAGCGCGATCACTTGCATTACCGATCGGATCTATTCTACCAGATAGAACATGTTGCATAACAGCAGCGACCTTTCCCTGCCCATCGATTGGATACTAACAACTATGCCACAAGTTCTTTATAAAATGTATTTGACGGTGATAAGCATGAGAAGAAAATTAGAATTCATAGTTTCTTGCCGCGGAGGCAATGACACAGTTAACGGAGAAGGCGACCCTTTTAGATTTTGTCGATACGTGGCGCGAATTGTAGGAAAGACTTTTAAATTATGTTGCTAAAAATAATAGCAACGGATCTTAATGGTGCCAAGCGATGATCAATTTGATGGCGTTAGTATTGGTATGGGTCGTACCATTCCAGACAGCCGGCACTGCGTCTGAGGATTTTCCCCAAGCGATAACCAATGCATTGAATGATTTTGTTCAGACAATTATAGGAGCGCTTCCGAACATAATCGCAGCATTGATTCTTCTTGGAATCGGCCTTGCTGCGGGCAAAGCAATCGGATGGGCAGTTGAAAAGATTGTTACTAGAATGAATGCCGACCGATACTGGACCAATACTGGCATAGGTCAGTCAATATCAAGAGCAGGCTGGAGCTTTAGCAAATTGATTTCGGTGGCTTCGAGATGGTTTGTGTATCTTTTCTTTATTTCTGCTGCTGTAAACGTACTGCAGTTCCAACAATTATCTGAAGCTATTAATGCTGTATGGCTATGGATACCCAACGTTATCGCATTCATAGTGGTCATAGTGTTGGGAGCGATAATCGCAGACTTTGTAGGTGATTGGATTCAGAGGGAACTCCCACACCGGGGTGTTGCGGGTGGTAAGACAATCGGGATAGCTTCCAGAGGTCTGCTTTACGCGATCGTAATAGCGATCGCGATCACCCAGCTAAGAATAGGCGAGTCGATTCTTAACACCGTAATATCAGCCGTAGTGTGGGGCATAGCAGCGGCCCTTGCAATCGGAGTCGGAGTCGGTCTGGCATATGGATTGAAGGAAGCTATCCCTTCACTAATCCGCGGAACGACGCAGATAGAGCCTATACTCAAGCCGGGGCAGAAAGTGCGGTTCAATGGTCACGTAGGCAAGATACAGCAGGCGGGTTCATTCAATATAATACTAAAGAACGAGGAAGGTAATACGGTTGTGATTCCAACAAAAGAGCTCGCAGAGAAAGAGATCGTGATTGAATCGGGACCCGAACCTGACCTGAGCAGGCTGGAAAAAGAAGTCACTATCTCAGGGTCGGCGACTGAGAAGGAAAGTCGTGGAGATCCCGATAAGTTCGGTAGCAGAACCAGTTCATCTGCCACGATCGATAGGACTCGTTGACGCGTCGACCGCAAAGCTCGTGGCGTGAAATATTGACTATGCGAACGCGCTCTCTGAAAGTAAGTGAAGCCTATTCGAGGGACGTAGGTCGTTCGATATTGAGGATTGACAGAGATACGATGGCGTATCTAAGGGTTTCCGCGGGTGACGTTATTGAAATTAGAGGTAGGCGTCGCACGGTCGCAAGATGCCTCCCGCTCTATTCTTCCGATGAAGGCAAAGCCATGACGAGGGTTGATGGTATCGTTAGGAACAACGCGGCGATCGCAATAGGTGACAGCGTAGAAATAAGAAAGGTGCGGGCCTTCCAAGCTGCCAAGATCCTAGTATCGCCACTAGAACCCATCCCGCTCATTGATGAAAGATATCTTACCTCTTCTCTTGAGGGCGTTCCAATAATAGAAGGCGATAAGGTGTTAGTCCCTTACTTTGGTGCGAGACTCGCTTTTCAGATTAGCTCTATAGTACCAAAGCTTGCCCCAGACAGCGCAGCCGTAATTACTTCTGGAACGAAAGCTGCGCTATTCGAAGCAGGCGAAGTCGCCCGCGGAATCACACTAGTTTCGTACGAAGATATCGGGGGATTGAAGGATGAGATCCAGAAGGTAAGAGAAATGATAGAACTCCCGCTGCGCCATCCGGAGATATTCGAGAAACTTGGCATTGAAGCTCCAAAAGGGGTGTTGTTATATGGGCCTCCAGGCACAGGCAAGACATTACTCGCGAAGGCAGTCGCCAGTGAGAGCGACGCCCTGTTTATCAGCATTTCAGGACCAGAGATTATGAGCAAGTTCTATGGCGAGTCAGAAGCTAGGATGAGAGAGATTTTTAGGGAAGCAAAAGAGAAAGCCCCAGCCATAATATTCATAGATGAGATCGACTCCATCGCCCCGAAACGGGAAGATGTTCACGGCGAAATAGAAAGAAGAGTCGTATCGCAGATGCTGTCACTATTGGACGGATTAGAAGCGAGGGGGAAAGTAGTGATTATTGCGGCGACTAACAGGCCAAATGCGATCGATCCGGCCTTGAGGCGACCCGGAAGATTTGATAGAGAGATAGAGATCAAGGTGCCGGACAAGTTCGGTAGGCTAGAAATTCTTCAAATTCACACAAGAAGCATGCCGCTCGACACAAATGTCGATCAGTCAAGGATTGCGTCCGTAACTCATGGCTTTGTAGGAGCTGATCTTGAATACCTGTGCAAGGAAGCTGCCATGAAGTGCCTCAGAAGGATGGTGCCGGAGATAAACTTGGAAGAGGAAAAAGTCTCTGTGGAAGCTTTGGACAAGCTTGTAATTTCGGATCGCGATTTCAAAGAGGCAATAAGGGATGTCACGCCCTCTGCGATACGGGAAGTCTTTCTTGAATCTCCTGGCGTGGGGTGGAGCGAAATAGGTGGTCTGGACGACGTAAAGCGGGAACTACAGGAAGCGGTGGAATGGCCATTGAAGTATCCTTATCTTTATTCGCGAGTAGGCCATACTATTCCCAAAGGCATCTTGCTGCATGGACCATCGGGCTCAGGCAAAACATTACTAGCAAAGGCTGTCGCATCGGAAGCCGATGCTAATTTCATTAGCGTAAAAGGCCCTGAACTCCTTTCCAAATGGATTGGAGAATCAGAGCGAGGCGTAAGGGAGATATTCCGAAGAGCTAGACAAGCATCTCCATGCGTAGTATTCATCGACGAACTAGATTCGGTAGCACCTATTAGAAGAATCGGAGAAAATACTGGGGGAACCAGCGAAAGAATCGTCTCGCAGCTCCTGACCGAAATGGATGGAACAGACTCCTCGCATGGAGTAATAGTGCTAGCAGCAACCAATAGGCCAGACGTTATTGACCCGGCTTTATTGCGCCCGGGCAGGTTTGACAAGATAATTCTTGTTCAGAATCCTGATAGTGAAACCAGAAAAAAGATACTCGAAGTACATTCAAAGGATAAGCCTCTCAAACCAGATGTTGATCTCGAAAGAATTGCCGACTTGACGGATGGCTTCGGTGGAGCAGACGTGGCAGCGATCGCAAACACCGCAGCATCTATCGTGCTTCATAAATACCTTGAAAAGTTTCTAACTCCTGAGGATGCTGCAAGACATGCGTCACAGGCAAGGATCGGTGCCGGGGAGTTTGAGGAAGCGATTGAGAAGATTAGAGCTCAGAGAGATATGAAAAAAGATGGAAAGCTCTCGATTTCTCACTACATGTAGAGCTCTTAAAAATGGCACCATTCATATGGTTCTCTGCACTATAACTTGATAACAATCTCGCAATTTGGCCGATCTCAGTGGGCATTTGAATTAGCCTTTTCATGGTACAACAAACTGATTCCTCTTGACACATTAGGCGGTACATCGATTGAAACCTTCTAGTACACCTTATAAGATTCGGTCGCCGCATGGATGCCATTGAAATCGGTTCGGTTTGGCCTGCATATCCCCGTCATGCGGTTCGCAACACCGCACGCCTTCATGGAGAACCTAGTCGTTTCGTATGCACAAGAGGCTGAATCGCTGGGCTACGAGTCTCTGAGCGTAAGTGATCACCTGGTTTTTCGGAGAAGCTGGCTGGATCCGCTCAGCACTCTGGCAGCGGTCGCCACCGAAACCTCGGGCATAAGACTAGGCACATCGATTCTAAACATAGTCGTAAGAAATCCAATGATTTGTGCTCAGGCCATTGCTACCATTGACAACCTCTGTGCCGGCAGACTATTCGTGGGGGTCGGACCCGGGTCTAGCAGAGAAGACTATGAAGCCTGCGGAATCCCTTTTGATGATAGGTATGCGAGATTCACAGATGCGCTGAATGTTCTTCGCCTGGCTTTGGAGGAACGCGCAAAAATAAACTATGCAGGCAGATACTACCAGTACAAGGATCTGCCTCCTCTGATAGAACCGTTTCAGAAACCTCATCCGCCGATTCTTGTAGCCAGCTGGGGGTCTGAGATCGGATTGAAAAGGGCTGCAAAGTATGGTGACGGGTGGATGGCCTCGGCATACAACACCACACCGATAAAATTCAAGCAAAAATGGGAGTGGGTATTGCATTACAGAGAGTCTCTGGGGAAAGAGACCGAGTCATTTGACAATTCGCTCGTTTCCATGTTCGGATATATCAGCGATGACAATGAAAAGGTTGACGGAGTTGTAAAAAGTCTGGCGACAATCCTAGAAAGGTCGCCAGATGAATTGAAGAATTCTCTCCTTTTCGGTCCTGTAGAGGACTGTCTTCGAAAGGTCAAGTCCTACGTGGAGGCAGGCGCAAATCATATTCAGTTTTGGCCAGTCGAGGATCAATTTGAACAAATGAGGTTGTTTAGAAAGGTTTCAGCTGGTGCGGCTAGCTGACCTGTGGAGGGCATGGATCATTCCATGTCGCTCTCCGATTCGATAGGCGCATGCAGAGGGTCGCGTGTACGGTCATTCATTTTTGGGCAACTAGTGACGCATGGAAGGAACGATGAATATGAGTGAGATGGCTATGAGAGTCATATCATCAAAAATAGGAATCTCGTTCGAACTGTTGAATTCAAAGCCCGTCCGATCAATCGAAAACATCCCTGCCGATATATCACTTAAATCAGTCTTTTTGTACGGACATGCAGCGATACGTGATGCAAACCAAATGACTCACGACTGAATAATCGACCATCAGGCGCCTCGCCTTCGCTAAGCCCGTCTTGCAAGAAAGGGTCAGTAGGCGACCACCGTCCACCCGGTGTTGCACAAGTCCTGGTCCAGAATACCAAGGGTACCCGTGCTTTTGGAAGCACTAAAGTGGAGGTTTCTATTCTCTGTACAACAGAGTTAGCTAAAAAGGTTTTCTCTATTAGTTTTGCGGCGATGGTCCGAATCCGGAGGGTTCCGCAGTTCTTTCGCTCTGATTCAAGACCTGGTGAAGCGGATTGCAGCCGACCCGGACTCACGAGTAGGTGCGAGGCGGAAAAATAAAAAAAGAGTGGAGACCTCTACCTTTTTTGTCTCATCTTGTTGACATCGTATATGACGTGGTCGTTGTAGTTGAACTTTACGTCTTTGCCTGAGTCATTTACCAGGAACACATCAGAGACATTCTCTGCAGTGACGTGGTAAATGCACGATTTGTCAAGCCCAGGGTTAAAGTTTTCGCCGTCGATGCCGTCCAGTGTTACATCCAGATGATATGCCTCGATGTATGACTTTCCATTTGGCGTAGTGTCATACACTGGATCATCGGATCCTCCTTCATCGACTTCGTTGTCCTCCGTGTCCTCCAAGGCATCATATTCCGACTCTGTCATTGTCCTGTCTCTGTTTGGAAATACCAAGTTCATTGGCAGGTTGATGAAGCTCGCTTCTGCTACCTCCTCCGGTTCGGCAATGAATGATGCATAGTTATGCTCATCACCTGGACCATCTGGGTCATATTCGAGATGGGCTTCAATTTCATTTGTTTCTGCGAAATTGACAAGCTTTACCTTTGGCGTACCATCTGGCTCACATGGAAGCATGGCGGCAAAGTGGGCATCTACTCCATATGGAGAAGTGTCCATTAGGAATATTGCGTCTCCGTTCTTGAGTTTGTGGCGATCTAGCCAGATGAATTCAGTTGTAGGAATAGACAAGTATCTATGCTCCGGGTCTGAAGGTAGTGGTGCGCTTGGAAATTCTATGGATGGTGTATGTGAGCTTGCAATTGCGTATGTTACAGAAGAGCTGATAAGCACTCCTGCTATCGCCATTGCAACTATTGTGTTTTTTGAGGATATGTTTGTAAACACGAATCGATTTCAAAGTGCGCACATTTATACTGAATTTACGATTCCATTTGAAGAGTCTAATGTCTGATAATCTGATGTGAGAATGGTCAGCTAAAACGCAATAATCTAGAATAGGTTAGGGTGAAAGTTGAAATGGCGCGAGGAGAGAGCACGACACCAAAAAACTCGACTGGAATCGCCTATCAGGCAGGAAAAACCTACTTCCGTAGTATGTGCCTGGGATATGTCAAGAGCGCTGCAATTCTATGGAAAAATCAAATGGCATTCTTTTCTGCTACGAGTTTGAAGCAGTAGTGACCCTATGAACTTCTTCAATTGCAGATCTAATATCTGGAGTCAGGGCATCAATATCGGCGCCCCACCGCAGCGCTTGAACAATTTCTCGCAAGGTCAATACGTCTTTCTTTGGCAGTATTTCCTTCCAGGGGTTATCGAATTTCTTGTTCCAAAGATCCCGGGGCTGTGCCGGCATGGCAGCCAGATTTAGTAGTAACGGATGCTTTAAACCTACACCCAATTCCATCCTGCGAGAATCTAAAAGTGACCAAAGGTTCAAAAACTCCTGATTCCAGGTCAGAAAGCGGTCTGGCAAGTCAGAGGTATTAGGTCGTCTTCCAGTAGCCATCAGAATCTGCTTCGCTGCAAACATCTGCTCTTCTTTCTCTTTCTTTCCATTGAGCGAAGCACGAAACGAACTTGCTTCCATGCTTTTGCCATAATTCATGGGTATCTGCTCGGAAATCATTTATGCCTTAATCAGTGCTGCCACAGGTCAACCGTTTGTTGAACAGTGTTTATCGTCATGTACTGTAGAAAAATTTCGGGTTTGGAGGAACTCGCACTTCCAGAGTGCTCAACTCTAGATTCCATTTGCAGTACTTACAAACACCAAAGCTAAAAAGGTTTCGAATAGCACGGGCCCAAGGGGTCCCGGTGCGATGGGACTCCTTCCCGCCCAGTCGCCTGTGTATCACAACCAACTATGCCTCATATTCTTGTGTCAGTATTTTTCATGACGCAGTTTCGGGTTCCGGAGGGAGGATATAGCCCGTGATCATGGCAGCTGCTCTAAAGAAACGGATACCCCAGGAACAACCAGAAAAGAGTCGCCGCGGCAGCCGCACCTATCAGTATGGCTATCACGAGGGTTCCATGACGCCTTGACGTTAGCAGGCTCGACATAATTCCGTTTCGCTGTCGGCAGTTATTAGGTACGCCGTCCATTCCTCTAGAACATTCTACCGCAGCAGGCTCTAGCGAGACATTCTATAGCGCCGTCAGCTCGGCCGAGCAGTATGAGGCTATCAGCATTCCGGGACATCTCATTTAATACCCAAATTAGGCGCGACTTTGCCAGGCTGCGCCAGACACGAACGGAAGTAAATAACACTACTGATTCTCGTTTGCCCCAGGGCTATCAAGTCTGTAACTACATAATCCACACTTACCGATCCTGCAGGAAGAATCCTAGCTATTTTTTTATAAGAGGACTTTGCATTTCAGGCTGATATAATGGGTGCCGGAATAGCTGTTAGAATCATATCCACGGTAATCGGTGCAATAGTTCCCTTGATAGCGATGTCGGGCTTTCTTTCCCCCACGGACTCTTCCCCCTTTGGCTCTGTATCTTCTTTCATTCCCTTCCAGAGCATAGTCAGCGATAATGCGGCGCTCTCCCCTTACGCGCAGTACCTGCCATTCCTAGCGGGAGGTGGCGGCGCTCTCGGTGTATGGTACATCGTTTCGGCGGCGGTAGGCGGCATTGGCTCTTCTGTTGCTGCCGGCTCTATGGGCAGAATTGGTGGGTCAAAAATGATGGGAATGTCATCCATGGACGATATTCAAAAAAGGATCAAGGCCGCAATGGATTCTACTAATCTTGGGACGATGCCGGAAAAAGCTCTCCCTGCAGACATCAATAAAGTGCAGTACAAGGTCCTTACATCGTTCTATCAGGGTTCTCAGAAGCCAAAGGATGTTGCAGCGCAGCTTTCCATGGACAAGGCCGAAGTTGAAAAAGAAATCGCTGTTCTTTTGAACAACGGATACATCACAAAGAAGAACAGGCTCACAAGCAAGAGCCTGGAACTTTTGTCGTAAGACTGCTGCTTCTGGGTAAAAGCCGCACACCTCTCTAACTCGACTTGCAGCCCAAAGCAATGCATGAACGCTTAATTGGAAACATGGTCTGATTGTTGTAGTGGGTTCTAAAGATCTGCGCGAAAGTTGCTTGCATGTTATAGGCTTGATATAGTCATCTATAAGACATTCGCAGCACTAGTTGAATCAATCGTCGTGCAGTAACTTTGTCAGTAAGATCACTTCTATTGTTCCTGCTCCCCTTAAGAGAAAGTTCTCTGACTATTTTTCGAGCAGCTAGTTGAGAGGATCTCGTACCAAGAGGAGGGGCTTCTGTTTCACCGCGTGTTTGCTATCCGCGGCTGTTGTCATTTTCTTTCCCATGTCTATCCTGCCCGCAAGCGCCGCTCCAGCCATAGAACTGTCGCCGGATCGAGGTCCCGCTGGCTCATCCGTAAATATTGAAGGCTCAGGATTTGTCGTTTTATCCACGGTGACTTTGACGTTTGACAAGCAATCCCTTCAAACGGTTCCAGAAACAATTGTCGTCGATGCCCTGGGCAAATTTGAAGCGGCATTTAAGGTCCCGGATTCTGCAGATGAGGGTGAAAACCTCGTAGTGGCAACCGCTGAGATTGTTCTAGACAACGATGAAGATGGCGAGAAGCACGATGATGACGATGAAAAGAGGGATCGCGGAGACAAAAAGCGGGATCGCGACGGCAAGGATGATGAAAAAGATAGGGAGGAAGATGAAGATAATGAAAAGGATGAGGACGAAGATGAAGGTGAGCAAGATGATGAAGATGAGGGTGAAGACGATGAAGATAATGAAAAGGACCGGGATCGTGATAACGACAAACCCAGGAATTTGCTCCGTCATAGAGCGTCAACTATCTTTACCGTCGTCATCGATGCCAACAGTGCGCCGGTCGCGCAATCTCTGTCTTTAGCGACGCGCGAAGATCGATCAATCAACATTTCCCTGGAAGGCAGCGACGACGATGGCGATCAAATCGCGTTTTCAATTGTGGACAATCCGCAGCATGGAGAGCTTCATGATTTCAGTGAATCGGCCGGTACCGTCACCTATGTTCCATCCCCTGACTACCATGGCAAGGACAGTTTCAGCTTCAGGGTTAACGACGGCGAGGAGGACAGCGAAACGGCCGAGGTGACGATAACCATAGCATCGGCTACCCATTCAAGATCAGGGGGAGGCGGTCCAGCTCCTAATCCTGCCGCACCGGATGACACGAGCATTGAAACGGATGTTGAAGTGACGGAAGCGACTGAGACGCCTGATCAGCCAGTCGGTGGTGGCATCAGCCAGTATATTGCAGACTTTATCAAAACCAGTCAGGCGACTAGCACTGGAACCAATCCCTTCCTTACGATCGTTACCGCCACGAGGATTGCCGAAACTACTGATAGCCAGCCTCCAAAGCTGATTCTTCCCGAGTCTCCCCTCGAAGTTGAAACTACCTCACAGTTGGGAGCCAAGGTGAGTTATACCGCTTCGGCTCTGGATGATTTCGATGGTGAACTGACTCCTTATTGCTCGCCAGAGTCCGGGTACGAGTTTCCTGTTGGAACGGTCAACGTTGTCTGCAAGGCCACGGACAGTGCCGGCAACACCGCACTTGCATCTTTTGTTGTCGCTGTAAAGCAGGGCGTCCAGGAGGAGTCGCCCTCCGTATTGCTTCCCTTCCTCATCATGGGTATCGTCGGCGCCGCGTCATTCGGCGGCTTTTGGGCAGTGGCGCGGGCAAGGGCAGAGTAATCAGACCCCCTCCCCCCAAGGTGCTAGGCACGTTATAAGGAACCGACTTTAGCTTGGCATGATGAGTTGCAAAAATGCATGCCTCCGACTGATAGGCTCGACGGCTTTTTTCAGAATATCCAGGCCCTATGAAAACGGATTCAAGTACTGCAGGAGATGCGAATATTATCTGAAATCAGACGGAAGCCACTGCCCTTGCTGCGGCCTTCATCTGAGGTTTACACCAATCAATCGCGATTCCAGGGCAAGGTTGAGGCTTGCAGGCATCAGGTGACACGAAAATGGCAAGATCGTGTCTGTCTGTACAGGAAATAGAAAAGATGATCGATACCTACAGGCAAATGAGGGAACCTTATCGGCCTGACACTGTGGAGTACGAAGCAATCACACTCCGACTGCAGGAGCTAAAGACAAAGTTGGCAGAGTCAGAACCGATAAGCGCGTCTCTGGTCAGCTAGCAGATTCTTACGAGGTGTAAGCGACGGGCCGGTTGAAGAGCTGCAGTGCGGTTCTGCCTTTTTCGGTAATCATGTAACCTTCGAAAGGCTCGGAGATTGCCTCCAGCATGCCAAGCCCCGTTAACAGATCAAGATATCGGACAAGCTGGTAGTAGTTTATCTTTGTCCTGAAAAGAAGATGCGTCTTCTTGGCAGGTTCCGTCGCTGCTGCCAGCAGCTCAAACATGACGTCCATCTGGTTTCTCTTCCTGTGTTTCTGTGGGCTTGAAATTTGTGCAGCTTCTGGTAGGATATTAGTTAGCAATTAGACGGTCAACTTATGGATTTCGGCTAATATAAAGACATCTTAACGAGATATTATATCATAATGCCTGCGCATGTAGATCATTGTTCACTACAGGATTATCGTTTGGCTAATAATTGCAGCTAGCCTGCGGAATCTTCCATTCCTGTGGCTCAAGTCAGTTTCTTGTTACTGGCTGCCTTTTCAGCCAGAGAACGATAAGAATCAATAAAGCTCTTTGCGTACGAATCCGCGTGTCTTTCCGTTCCCCTGTGCGCTCCAGACCGGGATCTCAGGTGGTGGTAGAATTCATGAAGCATTACAAACGGATTATACAGGATGTCAGAATTCATGGCGTAAATCCTCTGTTCTTTGGAAACGTAAACAGCGTAGGCGGTCCTTCTCTTTCCCTTGACGGTGCCAACCCGGATTTCAGGGGGATCAAGGTGGTAAAAGTTGCTCAGTATTTGCAACGCCTCTTCGGTCCTTTTGCCGAGAATCATGTACACTATTCTTGCCTGCGTCAAGCTGTCAGGCAGGGCCATCAGAGGTCAGCCACAACTTGGTAAGGTGTAATGTAACGAAACAAAACAGCAAACAAACTATCTTGTAGAACGCCATAAATATGATGCAGCCGCAGTATCGAGATGCCGTTTGTCACCGTAGACAATGGTGTGTCTATCTACGTCGAGGATACTGGACATCTCAATAAAGCAAACAGCATTGGCAAGCCTGTCGTGTTTATCCACGGATGGCCGCTCAGCCACAAGATGTTTGAGTACCAGTTCCTGGAATTGCAGGAGAACGGCTACCGCTGCATCGGGATCGACCTCAGAGGGTTTGGAAGATCGGATAAACCTTGGGGAGAATACAATTATGACGTGTTTGCCGACGACATAAAACAAGTTCTGATTGCGCTGAAATTGCAGGGAGTGACGCTGGTAGGATTTTCAATGGGAGGCGCAATAGTGATGCACTATGTCGCAAAGTACTTTTCAGAGCTGGTATCAAAAATAGTATTCATGGGAGCAGCTGCACCCTGCTTTACGAGGCGAGCTGACTATCCCTACGGGCTGGAAAAGTCCGCCTGCGACGATCTTGTCGCGCAATCAAAGCGAGATAGGCCAAAGATGGTTACTGACTTTGGCAGGATATTTTTTAGAAGGGAGGATTCTCAGAGCCAAGAAATGGCCAGGTGGCTGTTTTCAATAAACATGCAGGCATCTCCCTATGCGACTGTAAAATGCCTGGAAACGCTGCGAGACGCGGATCTCAGAAAGGATATGCAAATAGTGAACCAGAGGAACCTGCCGGTTGCAAT
Organism: Nitrososphaera sp. UBA210; assembly: GCA_002494895.1. Taxonomy (GTDB): domain Archaea; phylum Thermoproteota; class Nitrososphaeria; order Nitrososphaerales; family Nitrososphaeraceae; genus Nitrososphaera. Next base: position 16,390 of record DADA01000061.1, on the reverse strand, counting down.
ATTTCACGGGGCAGAGGACAAGATATGCCCGTTTGACTTTGCAAAGCTGATGAACCAGGGTATCAAGGGCTCGCGAGTAGTTCCATTTAACGAAAGCGGGCATGGATTAAACATCGAGGAAAAGAAAAAGACAAATGAAGAATTGATGAAGTTTATCGGCTAGCTCTACCATGGAGAGGCGCGGATGAGATGTTTGGAACTATCTACGGAACAAATCTATGCCATACTACTTTTAGATTGGAATCGTCGTCAATAGTGTCACAGGCCGTAGCATTAAAATAAAATTGACGTACAATTTGGGTGTGAAAGTTCTTGCTATCCTGATAGTTGCACTAATAGCAGGTATAGGAGCGTCTGCTCTGCTCTTGTCGTTTTACTTCCAGGACGCAATATCAGGACAGCAGATACCGAGCCGCCCCACGGATAATTTGGGAAATAGCTCGCTTCTGGTTAGCTTTGACGATCCAATCAATCTGACAAACAATCCCCGGGACTCTGTTTATGGCCAGGTAGCCGCATCGAATAGTAGCGTGTATGTTGTCTGGCAAGATTCTATGCCCGGCGGCGGTAGAAATTACGACATTTTTATGAGCAAAAGCGACAACAAGGGTGATACCTTTGCATCGCCTATCAATCTGAGTAACAACGATGGCTTCTCAGAGCATCCCCAGATAGCATCGTACGGGAATAACGTGTACGTGGTGTGGGCTGACAACACGAGTGAAAATAAGGAAGTCATGTTCGCGAGAAGTGCAGACAACGGAACCACTTTTGATGAGCCTCAGAACTTGAGCAACAACCCGTCCGACTCGTTCAATCAAGAGATCGCAGTTGCGGCAAATCAGGTGTACGTAGTGTGGTTAGATGCGGAAAATGACGGCAATGTCGTAAATTTGAAGGCAAGCGCGGATGGAGGGGCCAGTTTTGGTAAGACGATTGAAATTAGCAGAAATGCTAACGATTTAACTCTGCCCAAAGTTGCAGCTTATGGGGACAAAGTGTATCTGACGTGGAACCTTATGGACGATGCTGGAGATAGCCTGTTCTTTGTTAGGGGCACGGAGAATGGCAATACTCTTGGAAATATCACCGAGCTAAACCGCGAAAGCGATGTAGGAGAAGCACAGATCGTGGCGTATGGGAATACTATAAGCGTGATATCAGGAGGGCCATACACTTTTGAAGAAAGCGGCCTCTTGTTGGCGAAGAGTCCTGACAGTGGAGGTAGCTTTTCAGACCCTGTTGAGATCGATGCTGATGGCAATTTTGCAAACCCGATGAATGTGGAAGGGGTAGCATCGGATCATGTTGGCCAGCACGGTCTATACGTGGCAGGACAGGTGTTTGTTTCAGGCAATGAAGAGATTCTTTTGCTGCAGATTTCCGGAGCCGACTCTAACGTGACTGCGCTGGCAAACCTCAGTAGGAACCCCGGAATCTCGGAGTGTCCTTCGATTGCAATAGCGGGTGACAACCTTTACGTGGTGTGGGAGGACCTGACCCCAGGGAACCACGAGATCCTGCTTGCAAGAGGCACTCTGGCCTAGAAAAAAGTCGCAGGTACACCCGGGCTGGATTCCTAGGTATGAGCAGTTCCTATTGTCTTTGGATGATAGTTCTTGTAATGCTCTATTAGCTCTTCGAAAGCCAGAAAACCCATTCCGCACTCGTCGCACATGAAATTATACCGTGAGTCTCGAACCGATACTCCCATTGATAGATTGGTTAGTGACCCTGCGAGATAAGCCTTTTCGGCTTTGGTTCTCGGATATTGGATAGCTTAACTAGCAATGCTTAATCATCGTTACCGATCATGAGTGCAACTATTATCGCTGAATCGTGGTCACTGAACGTAATGGCTTGCAGGGGAATATGCGAAAGGCACAGGGCTTCCAAACCGGCTGATATCAGGCTAAGCCGGTATATGGTCGGCCAGAAACGATGTCAGGCCTGCATGATGTTTATCATCTGGCCTGGCTTACGGTGTCCTTGCTGTGGCTACAAGCTAAGAACACATCCAAGGAACGGAATGGACAGGAGGTCACTAAGAAGGCTGAAGGCCGCGATTGAAGCCCGAGCAAGATCTGAAGCCTGATAGGAAAACGGCTGATCCCGGAATCACTGGCCATCCATATTTACTTCTGCTAATCTTGTGTAACCGCCCATTACACCGCTAACTAGTTCTCTAGCCGGCAACGTTTTCATAGCTTGATCAAGATGGATGCCGGCACGCTTCAGGAAATTACCAATCTTATCCAAAAGTGCAGAGATGAGCGCGATATCGATCGTCAGCTGAAAATTCTATTGATCATTAATGCAATGCTGCCGCCGACCAAAAAGCTCCATGTTCCGGCATACTTGACCGATGATTACATAAGCAGAGCCTTGTATGAGATAGAAAAGGCATTAGGGAGCAACTATTAGAACTTTATCAGCTTCATGAATTCCCATGTAGTCAGGGACGGAACCCGACCTCATGTCGGTTCCCCGGCTAGGTTTATCAAAGGCGGCCACGCAGCGGCTGTTTAAAGAGTCAGTCTGACTCGAATTCGGTTCCACAAACATTGCAATAGATGACAAGCGTTGAATCCTTTGGTACAGTCATTCTGTTACCGCATTCTGGACACTTCAGTGGTTTCCTTTCTCGAGACGTCAGAATCATCCCTTGGCCGATGTTGCTTCAGCTCGGCGTGTCATCAGTTTCGAATATGGAAAATTGAGATAAAGGAGATCTATCAACTATGGCTCGCAAGTATGATGTCCAATAAGAATCTACAAAGTGAATCATATCGCGAGATTGAGATTGTTATCTTACAGCCGGCTGGGCGCAGGACAATCTCAAAGAAAATATCAAAATCACGCTACTGATGAAACGGATGTCCCAGAATATACGCCGATTCCATGCAAGGTTCAGTCTTTCTAGAGGGCTATCGCTCAGGAGTATCGCGTTGCAGATTGTTCATAACGAGCATACCCAGAAGTGATCATGGTGTTCTTCGAGCCTGTCGATCTCCTCGGTAGAAAGCAAGCTTATTTCATCCACCGTGTAGGCGCATAGCGCGGTCAGTGGAATGTCAAATCTCGGCGTGAGACCAGACTCGTACTTTACAGCCTCACGAATAAAGCCTGCCTTGAAAAAGCCTGTGGCCCCGCCGGATACCCTTAACCCTCTCTTTCCGCGCATCAGGCACATGGAGACCACTGCATTCCATTTTTCACCAATTCGTGTCAAATCAAGTACGCCATCTGGAAAATACCATTCCTTGGTCGATTTTATGATAATGTCACCACCGCGTTCAAGCTCCCGCGCGTTCACCATCCACTCCGAGCTCATTCTGTCAAGCGCCTCTTCCTTTGTCAGCAAGTCCGTAACTAGCATCACTGACTCATTCCTCAGTAGACCGTGCTTTAGGAATTCCAAGACTCCCCTTTTTTCAGCGTCAGGATTAGGAAAAACTGTAATGATATGGCTGCCTGTTTCAACTACCTCGGGCCGGAACACCTAGGTCTCGCCCAGCTGAACTCTGTCCACGCTAAAAACCTATTCGCTGTAGCACCCCTAAAGAGGCAAATACACGCATGAATCGCCTTATTAATTCTGCATCCAATGTTTTCCGCCAATTAGCTGATCTTGATTACACATCCGGACTAATCTACTAGTAAGAAGTTTCATCATTGATGGGAATAGGCTATGCCATACTTTCTGGAATCATCGCGTCTTCGTTAGTGGCAGGCATTCTCATAGGAAATTCTGTTCAACCGAACTTGCTCCCAGGGTCAAACACCGATTCGGGGATTCATGAGTCCATCCAGGCTAGGCAATATTCTCTCGCTCCACAGTCCGCGATTGATACCGCTTTGCATTCTGATACCGTTACAGTGAGGGTCACTAACGCTGATGGAAGACTGATCTCAGAACAGACAACTCACAACATCATCACAAGTGCGGGAGCAATATGGTTCTGCGTGATGCAGGACAGGTGTGAGAGCGAGATAACATCTCCAACCATAGTAAGCTCCAACAACCCCACATGGTGGGTTCAATTTATCAGTGGCACGCCTAATGCCAATGAGCCTACTGGTGCCGATTGTACTGCCCCGTCAGGGGGAGGTGCCCTTGCAGGACAGGTAACCGGAGGAAGGTGCGTTACCAACTTTGGGGCGGCGCCTGCTCAATACCAAGCAGGTGGCTCTGTCATCACGGTGAGCGCTGCCGCAGGAGCCGGCCAGCTAAGAGGCACAGGCACTTTCGATACGACTAACAATTACATACTATCAACAAGAGCCACAGTTTGCTCTATAGTTAATGACGGTACAGCTCCGTCTTCTGGTACCTGCCAGTTTACGGATACAACACCAGTCCTTACCAACATGAGCGGGGCTCCTATCACAGTCAATGGATTGGCGTTAGCAAGTGGTTCCAACTCTGGAGCTACCGCTGGACCTCTGATAATAGCCGAGTCAACAATCAGCGCTGTGACACTCGCACCGGGAGATACAATAAGCGTTTCTTGGACGATCGTGACATAGGATTGTGTCGGCCAGGAACAGAACCAGCTACTTTAGGAAAGCTCTTGTCATCGCAGCAGTAGCAATATCCATTAGCGCCTTTCTCGCATATGCCGTTTTTTTCAATGTCACATTGACGGATATTGTGTTAATCCTTGACGACGCCTCGCTGCGTCAGACCGCAAAAGACAATCTAACCCCCACTGATAATGCATATCCGAATAACCAGAATGCTGCAGACAGTCTGCTACCAGCAGATGACACCTATCAAAACAACCAGAACGCTGCGGATAGCATGGGATTTGCTGATTCGGTTCAGCCGAGCAGCCAGACTGTAGATGCCTTGCCATTGACCGACTTTGTGACACGTAACTTTTTCGTTATTGCTATCGAGAACATTGGATTGGCCGACCAAATAAGTAGCGAGGCCGAAACCCCCGAACCACCAGAATCACATGGAAGTGATGAAGACCGATATAGAGGCGGATCAGGTGGCCCAGACAGGTCGGTTTATGACGAGTCCTATTTTATCAAAAACCCCTTGAAGAGGCTGCAGGTAAGAAGCTTTTACCTGCAAGATTCTGAAGGGAATGTCATACAACAGGTGAAGGTAAATGAACAAGTCGATATCTCCATAGTTGCTCGAAACTATCAGAAGGTAGACCAACAATACGTTATTGTTGCGCAGATATGCGACAACAAAAGTTTGGCGACAGCCATTCTTTATTCGCTCGGAAATGTGAAAGACGCAGACGCCGCAGACTTGAGCATATCATGGACGCCTGAAGCGGCCGGCTCGTATAATATCAAGATAATGATATGGGATGAATTGTCTAGTCCATCATTATTATCCGAGAGTGTTCAGAAAGTGATTACCGTTTCTTCCAGTTGAACAATCCGCCGCTGAGTGGGTATGCACCTTTTTCAGGAAATCATACGTCGGACTCTGATTGAACAGAATCTTACACCACAAGATATTTTATCATCGAAACACAACGGCTGGCGGTCAGAGCGAAGCGGTTCTCCCCAGACTGGGAGAAGTTTGGGGATGCTCGGGAAGCTCCGTTTCTCTTATTATGGATAATCGCACTAGGAATATGTAAGCGAAGCTACTCGGGTTCATAGGCTGTTTGCAGGAGAGACCCTTATGTCTGACTTTACTTCTTTGCCATTCTCAGAACGTCGACTTGGCCGCTGTGAAGCCAATCCTTTAGCTCTTCGTGCGACGGCTTCAGGTCGTGCTTGCCCGACAAATGAAGATGCAGAAGAACATAGTTAACCTGGTTTAGTAACGGCTTGTTTGCTTCGTCGCCCTTGCGAGCTCTCTGGCGAAGGTCTGCAGGAACGCTATTCCACCATTCTTCAAACTTGCGTACCATGTCATAAGAACGACATGAGAAGTACTTTAACCTTTCAATTTGCAGTGCGCCTCGGTCTTCTTTCGCGCCTAACCAGTTGATCCGCTGTTTATTTAGTTGAAACTTCCTAGTATTGTGTAGCAAGAATTGGTGGAGCTGGTGAAGATTCCGTACAAGAATAACATGCCCTTGGTCAGCATGGGAATTATCGATGCGGGAAGCAACAAGAAAATTGTCGTTGACGCCCATCTTGATTTCGCTTCGTCAAAAACGATCATGCCTACTTTTATCGCAAACGAGATGAACCTAAAGTTCGCTGGCAGCGATGAAACAGTGACCGGGGCGGGAATAATCCACATCCCGTACTACGAAGTCTCTATCGAGGTTTTTGGCAAGCTGCATGATAATGTCCATGTGGGCTGCCTTGACCTTCCAGAGCGCACTCCAGCCAGGGCACTATTGGGCAGGGACATACTTGACAATTACAGGATATGTCTTGATGGCAAGAGAAAGGAAATCAGAGTGGGCGCAGACAGCGTAAAGTAGCGGCTCGAACAGCAAAGCGTGATAAGCAATGATGACCCAAGGAACTTGGAGGGACAATGCCCAGAGGTATTCCAAAGGGGTTCAAATTTGTCAAGCGCTACAGACCAAAGAGTCACTTCGAAAACTTTAGGATACTGAGTCCGAATAAAGACACCAGGATAATTATTGGTAGGCTGAAAAAGAAATATCGAGTTGAAGGCAAGAAAACGAGGGGAAAGCGCGGACCTACTGCGACTTATGAAGAATTCAAGAGAATAAAGAAGGTTCGATGAGACTAGACTGCGGAGAAAATCAGATCAGGATCATTTGGTGAAAAAGAGGCTCAGCTGTACGAAAGGCGTTTTTTGCTTTGATGTAGTCTCCTATCGAATGCTAAAGGGCTTTATCCGCATATCACCCAAATTTAGAGCAGCCAGGCAATGGATAAGGAGAGAATAATCACAATTCTAATATTGACAGGATTATTCGGCGGGCTTATCGGTGGGCCAATTGCCAGTTTGGCAGATTACTATGCTCCTCCAGAGAAGAGATTCTGGCTCTTTATCATTCCAGAGTTTGTTGGCTTTGGCTGCCTCGTATTGATGGTCGTTTATGGAAAATCAAGAAAAAAGGTCAGCGGTGTTAGCGACAGGCAAGAGGAATGAGCCCTTACCTGCGCATACTCTGTCCAGCTTTCTTCAAATCTTCAAGAAGCATGACAGGATGGAACTCTACCTTTGCTCCCATCATGAACAGCGGTTCTGCGACGGATGCCATTTGATCTGCCCTTTCCATGCTGACTATAAACACCATCGTCCTGTCTCCCCCCGCTTCGAAAAAGTAAGAGGCTTCAGCCTTGACGTTCTGTATGTACGATTCAATTTGCTTCATTCCATCTGGATTTTGCATCATCCTGTTCCCAACTTCCGTGGGAATCTGAGCTCTAATAATGAATCTCATCGCTTCGAGGTCAGGATCGATCATAATAAACATTTTGGCGGCGTTATCGTGTCTGTTTTTGAAATTTCGGGTAAGTTGAGCGCGGCCGATTCCGGACTGAATCCAGCGCCTGATTTCTATCTCTTGCGAGGAAGCGAAGATGCGTGATCAAGGCCCATCTTTATCCACTTTTTCAAAGTCGCGTCCTTTGCCCATCCGTTAGAATCCACGTAGATGAAGCCTTTCATTGGGCGCCCCGTAAAGTCCATCGGCCTAGCATGCGCCATAGCAGCTGCCTTGTCATGGCGCTGGGCTCCAACTCTGACCATAAGGTCATCTTTGATCACTCCGCAGAACATGTTTCCATAGAGTAGAAATGCCAATCCCCCGAACATTTTCTTTTCGCTTAGGCCCCTGCGTCTTGCTACCAATGCCCGGATCCTGTCGGCAAGCTGCTCGTTGTAGACCAACCACCAATTCCTCCCAAACACCTTCGATTGTCGCAGATCTTAAAAAATTTGCTGATGGTCCGCGCCCAAAGGCTAAAGTCGATCTTGGGCTTGAGAAACAATTCTGATCCGAACTTTCCAGCTGGTTGTATACGCGCAATAAGCTTGGTTATCTGTAAATGATGCTCGTCAGGGTTGACGCTACTCCCTGTATGCCCTTTACCCTGTCAAGAACATCTCGGAGGCTTGTCTCGTCGACTGCTTTCACCTTCAGTACGATATCATAGATGCCGGTCGTAGGATGGGTTTCCAGCACGCCTTCTGTAATCTTTGCAATGTTTTCAACGATCCCCGTCATTGTAAGCAGGCAATTCACAAAGACGAATGCTTCCGTCATCATAGCATTATGGGCTGGCTTTTATTAAAGACTTGCCGCAAAAGATCCGATGGCTTCTGGCTGTAATTCGAGTGGAATGAGACTTGGTTTTGGAGAGCCTGCTTCTGGCTGCCTACCATGCTATCTCCAATCGTCTACCACATAGATTTCCGGCAGGTTATAAGCTGGCTCATTTGGTCTCTGCATTGCGATTCCTTGGAGTTCCGTTCGAAAATGCCGATCAATCATTCTTTTGTAGGCATTGTGCCTGCCAGTATTGACTCCCGCGGTAATTTTTGAAACATTCTGTGATGCAGCGTATTCCGCGCAGGCATCCAGCAACTCGTCAAAAAGTCTGCACGAGTTCTCTGCCTTATTTACAGCACCAAATTTCAAGTAACAATTGCCAGACCCTGCTTCGGTGCCGGGCCCCACATGGCACACCGCAAAGGCCAATATCTCCTTATTCGGATGCTCGAGAAAAATCGTGTCTCCAAGCCTCTGTCTGTCGACCGACCTGATCTCCTTTGCCAAGTCCAGCCCCCTGTATATCCCATTACTTAGCTCAAGGAACTTGGAAATGATACTTTCTTTTTCGCCGCTCGACAGCTGCGAATATCTGTTGGGCATGGTGGTGCTGGATTGTGCGTCTTTTCGCATCTTTTCGACAGAATTCGACATTACTGCGGTGAGATAGCGCGGCCAGAATCCAAACTTTTGATAAAGATGTACATGCTTGCTGCTCTCTGCGAAAGTAAAAAGCCCAAGATGGGTGGTGCCCCGCTTTTGGAAAATCTTCATAGTTTCTTCAAGCAAGAGCTTGGCCACCCCCTTATCCCAGTAGCTAGGTTCTATGGTGAGCGGCCCGAATATGCCTACGCTTCCCCAATCAAGAACAAAATTAGAACCGACAATCCTGCCGTCGTCTTCTGCTACAATCGCCCCTGGTGGGTCAGCTCTAAATCGAGTCCTAACATAATCCGCGTCTCCCATGAATTTCATTGGATCTGGAAGCCGAAGGAACGTGCCGAAAGCCAACCTCATTATTCTGTCAGCTTCACGCAAATCGTCTTCTCCCATCGGCCGAATAATCATTTGACTGGTGCGCTTTGACATTCGCTTGATTTTGTGTGTGGCGCATTTATCAAGTTTTGATCATCCCGCTGCCTGCGAATCGTTGCATTGACTTTTTCGATAGAGCTAGCTGTTTGTCACAGATATCGATTGGACCGCGCTTGCTCTGCCCGATTGAACGTTTATTGTTACTGCCAGCCCGCTGTCGGCGGTCTTGATGCCCCCCGGATTTGCCAGGTAAATAAAGACCGCCCTGCCTGACTCCAGAGCTATGGGGCCTGAGGCCTGAAGGAAGCGGTCCTCCTCACCATCGCCGTTCACGTCGATGGCATCGAGAGTCGGGTCATATCGTAGTTCCTTGTGAATATTGTATCCAGTTGTGATGGCCGGGTCGCCGTTGTAGAACCAGGAAGCCGCAGGCGCGGGCTGGCCCCTTATGGTGATCCTGTCGATCAGGGCTGCCTTTCCGCCCGTATTCTGCACGACAAAGCCTGCCACCGATGTGGTTCCGTTGGATGCTATCCAGATATGAGCGTTCAATAACCTTAGGACTTCAGAATCGTCGGGCTGATCGGCAGATCTGCCGCCCAGGCCCGACAGAGCAAATATTGCTGCAATATGGCGACAACGCCTATCCCGGCGCCGATTGCAAAGCCCTTCCTATTTCGCTTCCGTCCTTTCCCTTCTGGCTCTGCCATGAGAACCGCGAGATTCGGGTTTCATATAAGTAATCAGCCAATTGGCTAAACAGCTAAGATTTCATGCCTGACTAATAATTTTCGTGACGCATGTTCGGAGCGGCGCGTGAAAGACCAGTGGATGCTGGGTTGTAGACGCGATTGAGTGAAACCTACTGATGCAATTCAAAGTTTAAAAATTCAAGAGTGAAGTTACTGTAATGGTTCAGATTCTATACCAGGACATAAGCAAGGCGTCGGATCCGAATTATTTCTACGTTGGCATACCAAAGGACTGGAGCGGCGGCAGCGACAAAGAAGTCACGGTAATAGTGGATGATGTAGTCGTCGTCGTTCCGCAGACTATAGCGGGCGCAACGGGCGAACTAATAGTCCTCAGGCTGCTGGAGGCGATGATGGCAGGTGATGTCATCGATGCAGGAGACATTCAGAAGGCCATAGAGCACATTTTGTGATTATGGGTAGATCTGCTCTCCGGTGTACCTGTCCACTATCTTGATCGCCTTGGTAGGACAGCTGTGCGCGGCGGCAAGGAGTGTTTCAAAATCCGCCCCGACCTCGGACTCGACTTTTGCCTTGGGGTTTATCATCTTGTTCTTGTCGAGCAAGAATACTCTTGGGGCAATCCTTTCGCAGGTCCCGTATGCCATGCAAAGCGAAGGCTCTACGCTGACGTGAAATCTCCCCTTTGGAAGATCCAGAAATTGAGTGATGGTAGCCTGAGCGTAATTGCGCGCTCTGACATCGTCGTGTCTGAAATCATACTCGTTGCTCTGAGACGGGCTGGGTCGGGCTTGCGCAGAATGATGAACTTCCTCTACATTCGGTGGGCCGTTTTCATAATGCATGCTGTCATATTCCTTTCTTTTGGTCTCATCCGACAGTGTCTCAAATGCCCTGTTGATGCTCTTGATCATGTCTTCGGCAAAAGATGAATTGTTCCTGTCAGGGTGGTACTTTCTTGCAAGGCGCCTGTAAGCTCTTTTGATTTCGTGGTAGCTCGCATTTTCAGATACGCCGAGCACAGCATAGTATCCCTTTGCATCCATCCGACTGACTAAAAGTAATGAATGGCTGTGGTTACTTATTCCTTTAGCATTATTTCAAATTACACCTGCGAAAGGACTGCCCTTCACTCCTGACATTCTATTAGGTACTCGCGGACTACGACTTGCATTGCATCAGAACCAGTGCCTGTTTCTACAGTCGCACCAGCTCATCCACAGGGGTAACTACGACCACCGCGCCGCTATCACCGCCAAGTGAGTTTTTCATAGCATTAGTCACTTGTACGACACTGTCAGCGTTGACCACGGTGGCGACAATTTTTCTTGTAGTATATGCAAGATCGATAGTACCCATTCCTCTGCCAGACGTGACCCTTTCCTTCTCCTTGCCAGCCCCCTTTACATCATATATCGTTGCCTCGAGACCCAGTCCCCTGAGCGCTGAGGTGATAGCATCTACCTTTTCAGGCTTTAAAAGGACTGCAAGCCGCTTCATGGAAGTTCTTGACTTGGTGCCTGGCTTTTCCGTGTATGTGACTTCGAACGGTAAGTTCGATTTTTCTTTACCCATGCTTTAAGGTGCTTGGCGGGCTCTAGAAAAGGATTGTGTTCTGATCTCTTTGGCTGGTAAACATTCAGCCATTCTCGCAATAGAAAATCCTCTAGGAAAAATAAATAGCTGCTGGTGGCAGGATGCAAGGGTTGTCTGATCCGGTTGTAAGACGCCTTGTTGAATTGCATAAAAGCTTGGAAGATGCGGCGCAGGATGGTAGCATGATAAGGGGCTGGCGGCCGCTGCGACTCGACAGCAAGGGATGGGTCATTGCAGACAAAATTGTGGACGGCGCGCGCGAAATGAACTCGTTTGAACCTGTGGGCGAGTGGAAAAAAGCAGCAGATTATTTGACGCTTGAGGGCGAGTTTCGATCTCTGCTATTTTCCGAGCTGACACCCCACCAGATAGACGCATACCGCGTTGGTGTAGGACTGACCCCTGCAAGCCGTCAGGAAAGCAACGCGACAGATAAGCAATAATTTCAGATCGGAGAATCGCAATCTAGGATAAATATCCAGCAATCCAAGAACCCTCGACTGATCGAATGACCAGCCAGGGCCACAGCGTTGGAACTATTGGCATCTGATTCACCCAATTTGATCATCCACTACCACTCGCACCTGTGCTCATTCGACAGTTCCTAACCTGCAGCGCGCATGGGGATCTGGAACCCCATGCGCATTTTTTCATACAAAAGAGCTCTGAAAAATAACAGCCTGTCTGATTCGAGAGTCCGGCATCGCGCATAGCCCTTTGAGCTCGCAGAAAATTGCAGGAATCCTCACTGACCTCAGTGTTCAGGTCTGAAACCTATATACTGAAGTGCTGCAAAATCTCTCCAGTGGTAAAACCCTTCGAGAAAAGACCGGTAAGCCTGAGCACAAAAAAGTCCCCCGGACTGTGCATTGTCTGCTCGGCAATAGCGACAACAGAAGCATTATTCAAAGTGGAAAATGTAACAGTGGTCCAGAGATACTGTGACAAATGCCTCCCAAAGGCTGACTACAAGGTTGGCGCTCGCTAGGACCCAGCCCAATGGTGCCTGGTTATGGTGTGCTTCACAGGAAATAGTTAGTATCACCAATCCTGAATTGGATGCCCTAGAGACCAAGGAAGCACGAGCATCCATGCCTTGGAGTAGACTCCTGCTTAGCTTGGCCCCGGTAGGCGATTGCAGTAAGATTCAGAACGTTGGCCAGGCAATTTAAGCGCTTTTTCGTTTCTCCAGACAGAAATTCATGACGCATCAGCACTTGGGTCTGTCTGCGTTTAACGTCTTTTGAATCTGAGCTGTCCCTGTCTGATAGAATGGACGATATTTTCGTACTTTGTGAATCTGTAACCGTTCTTTTTCAGAGCCGCTATGAGTATGTTGTACTCGTTTGTGATCCTTACAAACTTTTTATTGCAATTAAAATGGAAAATTCCTCCCCTCGCGCTCACCACTATGGTCTTGGACCTGCCATGAATGGCCTTGCCGCACAAATTGCATGTTTCCCTTTGTTTCATGCGATATTAGGTGCCCGCTCTTTACGCATAAACGATATTGTGTAATATCGTTTCACACCTAGGCGCCGCGCGCATCTAAAGCAACCAAATGCTCAAAAGGGATGTCACCGTCTCATTACTTGTGTTGGGGCGTGTCTGCCGACTCCTCTGATATAGATGACCAGATCGCGTACCACACCGAGATGGAACATGCAGCCAATAGAGCTGGAGATTTCACGAAAGCGGAGCATCACAAGAAATTGCGAGAAATTCTCAGCTCTATGAAACAAGCCGGATCATACAAGACTCCCGAGCAGATAACAGATGAAGACTACAAAGTGGCTCCTACCAGTGCGGATAAAGATCAGCTGGAGTAGCCAGACGCTCAAGAGAATTCATTAATTGTTGCATGACCCGTCCATTCTTCCTCCAGCGGCTCTGGGCATGATTGTTTACGGGCCTTTGTGCTGGAACATGTTGGCCAGTCCCTGTGTTCTTGACTTAGAACAAATCGGGTAGTCGTTGTTCTATCTGCTTTTCCAAGTCCCTTTTATTTTGGCATTAGCACCAATCCTTTATGAAACGGCCGCGGCATGTCCTTTCTCTTTCGCTGTGTGCCACAGTGATCCTGGTGGTGCTGGGGTCTTCCAGTGTCTGGGCCGGAGGACCTCTTCATACCGGCGCTAGAAGCAATGTGAATGAAGCTTGCGACGATGGGACTTGCCATATTAGGATGGTGAACGGAGCGTTCACTGCGGACACGCTATTTGTGAGACCCAACGCTACCGTCGTCTGGACAAACACGGATCCCGTCGGTCACAGCGTCACCAGTGGCAACAGGACCGGTTCCGAGAAAGACCTGGGCTTGCTTTTCGATTCAGGTCCAGAACTTATAGGGACGGACGGAACGTGGCAACATAGATTTGATGCGACATCCGCGGGGAGTTTTAGCTACTTTTGCGTTGCACATCCGATGATGGTTGGCAGGATAGTCGTAGGGGGTGAAGTAATTCCGGAATTTCCGCAGCTCGCGATGTTAATTCTGGCTGCAGGCTCGGTCTCTTCTGTTTTTGCATTGCGCATGTTGGGCAAAAAATTCTAGATAATCCACTGCTGCTATCACAGACCGGGCATCAATTCTGATTGGTACCAGCAAATCGGGCAAGGCCTACTCTCGTCTACAGCCTTTAGAAATGTTGCGCTGTCGCCCTGTATTTTAGTGAGTGTGAGTACTATCGTGCAGCCATTACTCGCTTTCTCTCCAATGCGTAAGGTTATCGGAAGCCCGCTGTCCATAGCTACGGGATATTCAGGAAAGTTCAACCCTTCCACGCGGTCAGCGTAAATCTTTTGCACAAGTAGAGGCCCTTCCCGCTGACCTTCCCGCAATGCAACGATTGTTTCCCCGTTAGTGCTCGCGTCCTGTGCCACTATTTCAGATGTCATGACAGGAGTCAGTATTCTGGGTTCGACAATGGTGTCAATCACAAAAGTCCTGAGTTGGTACTTGCCGGCCTGTTCCGGCAGCCAGGAAAAACCTGCTTCAATCCAACCCTTCCCTGATACCGTGCCATTTGTCATTGCTAGGAATTGTGTTATCCCGCCATCGTCCAGACTGCGGGCCTCTATGATGGCAACGAATTGTCGATCGTCGTCATAGCCGTTATGAAGGGCCACTGACACCTTGACCTGCTTTCCGACCTCCAGGCTCTCTAGTGTCTCTCCAGAATCATCCAAAGCCACAGGGCTGGACACAAGAACCGATTCAGAAGCGCTGTCGCCTTTCTGAACGATCAGTGTGGCGACGTATTCCGAAGGTTGTACTTGCATGGTGCTGACCGGATATGGATCTACTCTCGCAAGTTTCACCAGATAGCCTTCAATAACAGCTGAAGCTTTGCCCGAGGACCCCATCAGGGTAAGTGCAAGGCTGCCAAGTTCTTCGCCTGTTGAGGCGCGCGAATATTCGATCAGGATCGATACTTGGCCGGCCCATATGCATTGGACATCCGAGGGGCATCTAGAGTCCTCAGTCACGTTGACAAAGTGGAAAATCATGTCGGCTGGCGCTAGGTACGCAGTCTGGTTGACCGACAGCTTGAAAGGATAGGCGAGAGTTATAGGGTTGCCGGTAGATTGTGCAAAGCCTGCGGGAACATCAGTGAAAAAGGGCTGAAGGCAAATAAGGGCTGCCGTCAATACTGCCAGGGATGCCTGCTGACCGATGTTCACTTTCATCTTGTTCAAGTATTGGACAATAAGCGGCTGGGCTATTTAGATCTACTATTCAGAACAGAGGGTCCTGACGTAAGTTCCGCTAATAGCTGGTTTCCCTGGTATCTGCGCGAGCATGGACGATGGTGCGTACAATAACTCGTAATAACCTTCCCCTTGGGGCGGAAGTAATTATATTGCGCCGGATTATTACGTAGCGGAATCAAAGTTGCAATACCTGAAAGTTGAATTCAGCATGCAAGTTGCCAGAAGTGATTTCGATTGAGTGTGGCTGTACCTCCCAAAGCCGGATCGCGGGAGTGGATTGGACTGAGCGTGCTTGCTCTTGCGTGCATACTGTATACAATGGACCTGACAGTCCTGCATTTAGCGGTGCCCGATATCAGCGCGGATCTCCAGCCTACCAGCGTCCAGTTGCTCTGGATAATAGACATTTACGGGTTCTTTGTTGCTGGATCGCTGATAACACTGGGTAATCTGGGCGACCGGATCGGACGTCGCCGCCTGCTGCTCATTGGCGCGGTGACTTTTGCGCTCACCTCCATCCTGGCTGCCTTTTCGACGAGCGCTGAAATGCTCATCGTTTCGAGGGCGCTGCTGGGAGTATCGGGAGCAACCATAGCCCCCTCCACTTTATCCCTTATTCGCAACATGTTCCACGACCCCAATCAGCGAACGGCTGCAATAGGTGTGTGGATATCCAGCTTCTCCGCGGGTGCCGCGATAGGCCCCCTAGTAGGTGGCGTGCTTCTCGAATTCTTTTGGTGGGGTTCCGTCTTTCTTCTAGCTGTGCCCGTTATGGGAGCATTATTGGTGCTGGGTCCAAGGCTTTTGCCGGAATTCAGGGATCCCCGGTCTCGCAGGCTTGACATAATCAGCGCTGCTCTATCGCTCGCTGCCATTCTGGCTGCGATTTATGGCATCAAGCAGATAGCCCAGGATGGATGGCGACTTGAATCGATCGTTTTGCTTGTAGCAGGATTAGCTCTTGGCGCAATTTTCTTGCACAGGCAGCGAAAGCTCGAATATCCGTTGATCGACCTTCGATTATTCAGGCTGCCCGCATTCAATGCGGCATTGATCACTTTTTTGCTAGGAGTCTTTGTAGCGTTCGGAGTGTTCCTGTTTCTCTCGCAGTATCTCCAGCTCGTCCTTGGCTTATCGCCTCTAGAGGCG
>DADA01000119.1 GCA_002494895.1 Nitrososphaera sp. UBA210 | reverse complement strand
AAAGTGTAAGAGTCTTAGCTACGCGATCTGCTCGGTACCGTCATGCGGTTTTAGCTTATGTTTCGATTGTGAATATTCTGAGCATCTAGAGCGGGCTTTCGCCAAACATAGTTAGGAACAGAAGCAAGTCTGGGTTTGGTGAAGGCGCACAGCCGCTAGCACCCAAACTCTTGGAATGGGTCAAGGTAAGTTTAAAGAACAATAATGAAATTATTGGAGCGATGCATCACTGCCCGAGTGAGAGTGACAAGTAAGTCGCGTATTTCAAATTGTAAACTCAATCACCCAAGAAAGTTGGTTCAATCATGCAAGTTATTCAGAACCTGTTTACTACAACTCTTAGACCGTAGAATTTTTCGGTTGCGATCACAGCCTGCTCGATTTCGGAAATCGGGTAGTAATGTGTGATGAGCTTCGACAAGTCAACCTGCCTTGTGCCGGCCATGTTAGCCGCTTCCAGCAAATTCTGCGGCGTACATCCAAAAGCTCCTGTGACGGTTATCTGGTTATAGTGGATCCAGTTTGTGTCAAGTACGTGTCGGTAGTCCTTTGGCATTCCGGCAAAAAAGTTGATGAGGGAATTCTTGGCACAAATCCTCGTTGCAAGTTCGATTGCCACGGGGTTACTCGTTGCAACTATTACGGCACTTGCTCCGACCGATGATGTAAAGTCGAGGACTTTTCGTCCTGTTGATTCTGGATCCTGGTATTCAACGACCATATCTGCACTCAGATCTCTGGCCTTCTGCATCCTCATTCCGATTTTTCCTACAACGGCTACATTCGCGCCAGCGAGTTTGAGCATTTGCAGGTGGATGAGTCCCATCGTTCCATCACCTATTATGACAACAGATCTGCCCTTTACATGAACGCCCATTCTCGATATGCTATTGAGACAGCACGCCAGCGGCTCAAGAAGTGCCGCTTCTTCATTATTCAAATTATCCGGCACGGGAACAAGCCCTCCTATTTTCAATACTTGTTCAGGGATCCCGACAAACTCTGCAAAGCCGCCATTAACGGTAGACCCTATTTCTTTCAAGTTGCTGCAGAGGTTATAGTTTTCGGAGCCGCAGTAGTGGCAACCTAAACAGGGAACGACCGGACAAACTGCCACCCTCGATCCAGCCTTTATCTCGGCATCCCCAGATCTGACTGTTTCCATTACCTCGCCGCAGAGCTCATGTCCCAGGATAACGGGCGGGGTAACTTTGCTATGACCATTTCTAAACACCCGCGCATCGTATCCGCAAACCGCGCAGGCTTTGACGCGCAGGACAGCGCTTCCGCTTGCCACCGGCACCGACTTTATGGAGATATTGTTGGGACCGTAGAACACTGCTGCGTTCATTGTTTCCGCTGCGGGACTCCTGGAATCCAAAGAGCAGCGTAAATCTTTTGGTTAGTATAAAAAGGGTTGCGGCGTATCGCTAACAAATGACAAGGCTGTTCGAACCTCACATCCACATGTATTCCCGGACCACCGATGACTATGAAGCGATGTCGAAAGCCGGGATAGAAGTGGTGGTACAGCCTTCATTTTGGCTCGGCAGTCCGCGTACCTCTGTTGGAACATTTGAGGACTACTGGGAGCATATGATAACCTTTGAGACAAAGAGGGCCAAGGATTTCGGCATAGAGCATTTTGTTTGCATCTCGGTAAACCCCAAGGAATCGATCGAAAGGCCACTTGCGCTTGACGCTATCGAATCGATGAAAAAGTACCTTGACCGGGAAAGGGTCGTTGCCATAGGAGAAATCGGCTACAACCTGATAAACGACCTGGAGGAGGAGGTCATGGTAAAGCAGATGGATATTGCGGCGGAAAAAGAAATGCTGATGACTGTTCATCTCCCGCATAACAGCAAGCCGGAAGGGATGAGGAGAATGGAACGGATACTCTCAGACAGTACCCGCGGAAAAAGGTACAAGAGGAATAAGATCCTGGTGGACCACAATGTCGAAGAAACTATCGAAAAGACGCTGGAGCTGGGGCTTTGGGCAGGGCTGTCTGTTTATCCAGTTTCAAAACTTTCTCCCGAGCGCGTGATAAGCATCTTGAGAAAGCATGGAACCGAAAGAATAATGGTGCACAGCGCGGCGGACTGGGGGGTCTCTGATCCTCTGAGCGTGCCATTGGTAGCAATGGAAATGAGGAAGGCCGGATTTAGCACGAATGAGATCGAGCGCGTGACTTTCTACAATGCGTATGACTTTTTCAAGCAGTCGCCTCGCTTTACATGGAAGCCCTAGCAGATGAAGCTGGCTTTTAGCACGAACGCCTTCAAGCACTACAGTCTTGAAGATTCGATCAAAGAGATTACAAGGATGGGATACAAGGGTGTGGAGATCCTCTGCGATGTGCCACATGCATACCCCCCGAATTTCGGAGAACATGAAATCCAGTCTGCAAAAAGCATCATTTCCTCGGGCAATGTGCAAATTTCGAATCTCAATGCGTTTACGCTCTACGCCATAGGCGATGTCTACCATCCTTCCTGGATAGAACAAGACCCTAGCCAAAGAAACATCCGCGTGCAGCATACGATTGATTGTTTGCGATTGGCCAAGCAAATTGGCGCGAAATGCGTTTCGACAGAGCCTGGAGGTCCCATGAATTCGACAAAGAAAAGTGCACTGGAGAAATTGTTTTCCACAGGCCTGAAAAAGGCGGCCAAGGTGGCCGAGGAGGAAGATGTGATGCTGCTCGTCGAGCCGGAGCCCGGTCTGCTTTTGGAGAATTCCCGCCAGTTCAAGCACTTCATGAAAGACATCGGCTCAGATCACGTGAGGCTAAACTTCGATATCGGCCACTTTTACTGCGTGGGCGAGGATCCAGCTGAACTTGTCCATGAATTGTCGGGCTACATTGAGCACTTTCATCTGGCAGACATTGCCAGCACCAAAGTGCATAACCACTTGATACCCGGCAAGGGCTCGATTGACTTTCGCAAAGTGTTTGATGCGATGGACGACATCGGCTATGACGGATTCGTAACAGTTGAGCTCTACCCTTATCAGAATAATCCGATCCAGGCCGCCAGTGAAGCATTTAACTATCTTCTCAATATCTAGCCGCTGGCGAGTGACAACTTTTGCTAATTAGGCAATATCTTGCGCTGATCAGGCTGCCCAATGTGTTTACTGCGCCACCAGATATCCTTGCAGGATACTTTGCATTCGTTTCGCCTGCAGATGCGAACGGCATCCATCTTGCCAGCCTAATGGTTTCATCAGCTTTGCTTTACATTTCTGGCATAGTCTTTAATGATTACTTTGACATAGAAACGGATAGAAAGGAGCGTCCGTCAAGACCGCTTCCTTCGGGCAAGATCAGGAAAGAAAATGCGCTGCTCCTTGCGGTCCTAGCTCTTGCCGCCGGCAACATTATTCCACTGGTGACGGTAGGTCCCGGGAGTCTTTTGTTTTCAGGTTCGCTCTCTGCAATCATTATTGCATATGATTATCGCCTAAAGTCAAGCGCCGTCGCAGGCACACTTTCAATGGCTGGCGCCAGATTTCTCAACGTAATTCTTGGAGCCAGTCCTGTGCTTGCTATGGCGCTTTTCAGCGACGGGGCAGCGCCATCTGCTAGCCTTCAGACCCTGACGCTTGCTTCCACATCACTTTTTGCGTACGTCGTGGCCATAATGACTCTCAGCAGAAAGGAAGTGGTAGGCGCTGCAGGAAGACAAAGCCTTGCGGCGATTTTGATCGCCTTTGGAATTGTAGTTGTCGTTGGAGTGGTCGGATATCTGCTTGGTTTCCAGCCGATGTTCCTACTGTTCCTGGTGGTATTTGCTGCCGTGATGATCCTTACTTTCAGACGATACCTTCGGAACGGAACGGCGCCTGCGGAATCCATCCAAAAAATAATACGAAACATGGTCATTTCAATAGTAATTCTAGATTCGGTGTTTGTGGCTGGATCGACGGATCTTCTGTACGGAATGGCAACATTGCTTTTCATAGTTCCGGTGGTTGTTCTGGGCAGGCGAATGTACGTAACCTAGTCATGGATGTCGCGCCGGACAGGAATATTCGGTTCGCCAGGAACAGACATATTCCAAGCCTCGTCGCAACCGTTTGGGTCTGCCGCGTATCATAATAGATACTTTAGATTCTTATTGCATATCCGATCCATTTTGAACATTGGCTGGTGAAGAGTACCGGGACCTTGTCATTTGCAACAGCTGCTTGTGGGCAGCCTCATTGCTTAAGGGTTCGCAGGGATTCATCGCCTGCCCTGTATGCAACAATATGAGCTTGGACGTAATACCGGTCAGCGACTACGAGGCATATACGATGAACATAAGCAACAAGAATGTTGAAATCGAATTCAAGAAAGACAAGGGATGACTTTACATTTAAAAGTGGTTGCAAAACGTGATTCCTCGAGGGATCGTAGTCTAGCTTGGTCTAGGATGTCAGAGGCTGCCAAAACAGCCGACGAGCCTGGGGCGCTGGAGATCGTGG
>DADA01000059.1 GCA_002494895.1 Nitrososphaera sp. UBA210 | reverse complement strand
GGATGAGGCTTGAATATCCTCCCGAAGAGGTAGAGCTTGACATCGTAAAGCGCCACGTCACGGTAGACGAATCAAGGCTCAAGGACCTAAAGCACGCTATTCAGCTTGCAAAGAACCTGCGCGATGCCGCGGCCGTCGAAGAGCTCTACTACAGCCCGAGCCTACGCGAAACCATTGCGTTTGCAAAGATGCTCAACACCGGCCTGTCAGGGAGGCTGGCCGCCGAAGTCGTCTATGCGAACGCGTACGACCAGTGGGGCCAGGTAGAGTACCAGAAGGTAATGGACATGATAACTTCAATTTTTGGCGACAGGTAATGTCCAAGATCGCCGGCACCCTGATGAGAAACGAAATCCTACTGGAGATAGCCACATTTCTTGCGAGGAGGTGGTCCGGCAACAACAAGGTTTCGATTGTGCTTGTGCCGGACAAGGCACCTTCCGCAAAGCCGGACAGAAACCAGATAATTATCCCGCTGCTCAACTACTTTCCCGGCACCGACTTTCAAAAATACCGCCAGTGGCGCGTGGCTCTTTGGTACGAGTCGATGCGGATGCGCCACTCCACCAAGGTGCAGAGCAACGATCACGCATACGGCTTTGTGCTCAACACGGTGGAGACAAAGCGCGTAGAGATCCTCGGGCTGCGGGAATGGGAAGGAATGCTAAACGAAGTCGTCTTTAACGAGGGGATCTCGTGGATGTCGCGCCAGCTGCTCAATTCGATCTATGGCAAGTACAAGATAGCCGAGGCGTTTTCGCAGTACTTTTTGACGGGGTACCTGAAGGGCGAGCTCTTTGGAGGCGAGCTTGAAAAGGTAAAGAAGGCAGCTGACCATGCCGGCGAAATAGTCGCCGATGCAGTCGAAAACGGCCGCGGGACAGACTGGATAGAGCAGCACGTGCCAAAGCTCATCAAAATGTTGGAGCTTGACCCGCTTGTCTCGATTCCCGTTCTTTCGCCCCGGAGCAGGATGGGCGCGTCGCTTACCCAGAGCGAGCTTTTCAAGCAAGTGGAAAAGGTGGTGCGAACGAGGCACCTGAAGGCTGACCTGCAGGAAAAGACAAAGCAGGTCTACGAAGGCCAGGACGTGCTGCACGAGTTTGAGACCCTCATTAGGGAAAGCAAGAAGACGGAGAACAAGGGCTACGAGAGCCTGGAGAATTTCGGGCTCAGCGTGCCTGACAAGTTGGACGTGGACGAAACAGCGATCTACGACATAGACCTAATCCAGAAGGTAAAGTCTGCTTTTCGTGAATGGAAGACAGGCTGGGTGGAGAGGCACGAGCAGTCCGGAGACGAATTTGACGTGGAGAGCTATGTCGAAGCGCTTCCAAAGACCTTTCTGAGCGACTTTAAACTTTCGATAAAGACCAAGGTGGCGATACTGCTTGACCATTCAAGCAGCATAGCCGACGCAGAGCTGGAGTACAAGCAGGCGACCATCGCGCTCTGCGAGGCGCTGAATTATCTCGGGATCAAATTTGCAGTCTATGCTTTCAGTACCGACAAGCGCCAGGTCAGGTGCTGGGTAGTCAAGCCGCCGAACGTAAAGTGGTCCGTGGTCGGCGCAAGGAGGCTGGCGCAGATAAAGGCAAGCGGCGGAACGCCGCTAGCCGAAGTCTATGGCCTGCTCCAGCCGGTGATAAATTCATTTCATCCGGACATCTTTGTAACGCTGACTGACGGCGAGCCTTCTGACTTTGACGCGGTCAAGAGCATGGTGCTTTCCTACAGAAAAACAGGCATAAGGATGGTCGCGATAGGAGTAGGCCGCAACCTCAACGACTCTGTCGGGATAGGGCAGAACCTAAAGTACCTTCATTTTGAAAAGGCTATATCTGTGAGCAGATTGCAGGATATGCCAAAACGGGTGATAAAGTTGCTCCGCAGCGGCTAGTTGTAAACGTTGCCCTGCATAGATGATTTTATGAACTCGCGATGAACACTATGATTATGCGCAGGCTCGAAAAAGAATTGTCGCGGGAACAGCGTGAAGAATTGCTCAGAGCATTAAAAGCCCGTTTTGAGAAAAACATAAACCGCCATAAAGGTCTTGAATGGGCTAAAGTACAAGCAAAGCTGGAAGCCAATACTGAAAAACTGTGGTCACTCAATGACATGGAAAGAACTGGCGGTGAACCGGATGTTGTTGGTCACGACAAAAAGACGGGCGAATACATTTTTTATGATTGCTCGTCAGAAAGTCCTAAAGGCCGCCGAAATGTCTGCTATGACCGTGAAGCGCTGGAGTCAAGGAAAGAACATAAGCCAAAAGATAACGCTGTTGATATGGCAGCTGCCATCGGGATTGAGCTTTTGACGGAAAACCAATATCGGGAGCTGCAGAAGCTTGGAGATTTCGATACGAAGACGTCGAGCTGGGTGAAAACACCTTCTGATATCAGAAAACTCGGCGGCGCCCTCGCTGCTGATCGCCGCTACGGCAATGTGTTCGTATGTCATAACAGTGCCCCCTCTTACTATGGCGTTAGGGGGTTCCGCGGCTCGATAAGGGTCTGAATTCTGACTTGCAGCTAAAGCTTTCATGTCTCTTAGCTAACCAACGTCAAAAAGTTGTTTGTAAAGGGGGGATTCTTGATTCTATGCAATCAAGCAAGGTCCCGCAGCGGCTAAAATACCAGATCGGGATTATCCTTCTTTACCTTCTCCCAGTCGCTCAGAAAGGTGCCAAGCCCCTTGTCGGTGAGCGGGTGCGACATCATCTTGCCCAGTATGTCCGGCGGAAGCGTGACAACGTGGGCCCCTATCTTGCCTGCGTCTATCACATGGAGCGGGTGCCTGACGCTTGCGACAAGCACGTTTGTGCCAAACTGGTAGTTGCGGTAGATCTGGACTATCTCCCTTATCAGCCCCATTCCGTCCTGTCCTGCATCGTCCAGACGGCCGATAAACGGGCTCACGTACGCGGCACCTGCCTTTGCAGCCAGAATCGCCTGGTTGGCGGAAAACACCAGAGTAACATTAGTATCGATGCCATCGGCCTTTAGTTTTTTTACTGCCTTTAGCCCTTCCGGGATCATTGGTATTTTTACTACGACGTTCTGGCCATATTTCTTGAGCCTGTGAGCTTCTTCAATCATTTCCTGAAAAGAGGTGGCGACCACTTCAAGGCTCACAGGGCCTTTGACAATCTTTACAATCTGGCGCATGATTTCTGCCGGGTTGCCCTGCTCCTTGGACAGGAGCGTCGGGTTGGTGGTTATGCCGTCCACGAGTCCCATGTCGTTGTATTTTTTTATCGACTCTACGTTTGCAGTGTCTAGGAATATCTTCATTTTCTGGCCCTGCTCCTTGCCTCCACGACAGCCTTTGCTATCCCGTCGGCGGTAAGACCGTACCATTCCATCAGCGTATCTATTTCTTCATCCCGAGCGGATTCTCCGAACTTGTCCTGCACGCCCACGCGCTTTACCGGAACCGGATACGTGTCAGTCACCACTTCAGACACTGCGCCGCCAAGTCCTCCCAGGACATTGTGCTCTTCGGCCGTCGCGATTGCGCCAGTCTCCTTTGCACATTTTGAAATGAGCTCCCTGTCTAGCGGCTTTATCGAAAACATGTCTACCACCCGGCACGAGGTCCCCTTTTCCCTGAGCATCCTTGCCGCTTCGAGCGCCCGGGCAGTCAGAAGACCGCAGGCAATTATCGTCGCGTCAGAGCCTTCGGCAAGAATGTTTCCCCTGCCAAGCTGGAAAGAGTCGGCGTTGTCCGCGTAAAGCACTTCGCTTGACGGCCTTGCAAGCCTCATGTAGAACGGCCCCGGATTGGCGACCATCGTTTTCACGATATGCTTTACAGTTATCGCGTCGGCCGGGATCACGACTCTCATGTTGGGTATGGCCCTCATGCTTGCGATATCCTCTATCTGCTGGTGCGATGCCCCGTCAGGCCCAACGGTGAGGCCGCCATGGGAAACAACAAGCTTTACATCAAGATAGGGGTAGCAGATCGTATTTCTTATCTGGTCGACGCACCTGCCTGGGATAAAAGCGGCGTATGTGCTGGCAAATGCTATCTTGCCGGCTATTGCAAGGCCCGCTGCGACAGAGACCAGGTTGGCCTCTGCAATTCCTACATTGAACATCCTATCAGGGTACTTGTCGCCGAATTTCTTGGTCTTTAAAGAATCGGTGGTGTCGCCGCCGACGCATACGATCCGCAAGTCGTCCTTGCCGAGCTCCACAAGGGTGTCGCCGTATGCTCCCCTCATGTCCGCGGTCTTTTTTTCGCTACTTAACAGCATGGAGCTCTTCCTCTATTCCAAGCTCACTTGCGTATGGAATCAATATATGTTTACGGGCTTTTATCCAGTCCGGCCTGATGCCGATCTGCGTCGAATGTTCAAGTAGCCGGCGCTCTAGCGCAACTCCCGCCTTGTGCCTGAGCTGAATTATCGCGCCGTGAATGTCGCCTCCGCCGTACACCGCATTGCCGGCCACAAAAATCCTAGCGCCCGAGTCGTATACCTGCTGGAGCGTAGTGGCGTCGATCCCGCCGTCGGCCTCGACGTAACCCTTGAAGCCGCGATTCCGCAGTTTCTTGTTCAGCGAGACCATCTTGGGCAGCACCTCCGGCATGAACTTTTGGCCGGCAGAGCCCGGATTAACAGACATTACTATAATGACATCAAGGTCATGAAGGCACGGGTACAGCCATTCGGGGACGTCGGTGGCAGGGTTGACTGCAATTCCCGGGCTGATGCCGCTAGAAATTAGCCTGCCCTGTATCTCTCGAAACTCGTCGCCCGTGCAGGCTTCTGCGTGGACTGTAATGATGTCGCACCTTGCGTCGATGTAATCCTGGATCTGCTCAAGGGGGCGCTCGATCATAAGGTGCGCGTCAAACGGCAGGCTGGTCAACCGCCTGAGCTTTTTTATCGTGTCTGAAAAGAACGTGGTGTTCGGGACGAACCGGCCGTCCATCACATCCAGGTGGATCATGTCCACGCCCTCGCGCTCGACCTTTCTTATCTTGTCCTCATAGTTCTCGCGTTCGCCGGCGATGATGGAGGGTGCAATAAGGATCTCGCTTTCAAGCTCTTCAAGCAGGACAGGAGTATGCTTGCGAGGGGGAGCCTTGCCGTGCCACTGCGGGTTGTTTGCCATGTGGCGTATGCCGTTGCCCTTGACGGTGTTGGCCACTATCATCACGGGCTTGTCATGGATCTGCTCTGCCCTGTTGAGCGCATCGACGATCTGCTCCACACGATGCCCGTCCACTTCAAACACCTGCCAGTTAAAGGCAGCCCACTTGTCCTTGGTCGGATCTAGTGGCATGATGTCTTCTGTAAAGCCGTCCTGCTGGATCCTGTTGCGGTCAAGCACTGCCACCAGATTGTCGAGCTTGAACTTGCCCGCAGCCATAGACGCCTCCCAGATCTGGCCTTCGTTTGACTCGCCATCGCCTATCAAGACAAATACGCGGTTTTCCTTGTCGTCAAGCCTGCGCGCCAGCGCAATCCCTATTCCCACGGAAAGCCCTATTCCCTCGGAGCCGCCGGAATATTCGACGCCGGGGACGCTGTGGTCCTTCTGGCGATCGGAATGTCGTACCGGATGGCCCTGCAGCCTGGAGCCAAGCTTGCGGAGGGTCCTGAGTTCTTCGGGCGGAAAATATCCTGCCATGGCAAGAGTCGAGTAAAAGCCCGGCGCAGAATGGGCCTTCGAATTGATGAAATAGTCCCTGTCGTCCCACGACGGCCTTGACGGGTCATGCCTCATCTTTCTGAAATACAGGGTCCCCATGATCTCGGCAGCAGAAAAGGAAGCCCCGGGATGGCCCGATCCGGCTTCCGCAATTCCCTGGATCGCCCACATTCGCACGTCGCGAATCTTTCTCTTGAGGTCAAGGTACCGCATGTTAAAGCCCATTATCTCACTTGCTCCGGCTGAATAGCAGGATATGAAAAAGCTCCTTTCAGCAAAATAAAAAGATAGCTATGTAATGCCCCGCAAAGAGCCTGAGTTATTGATACATCTCAGGAGAGATCGATAGCCACTATTTTCTGTGAGGTACCCGAATTGCGTCACCACGTTATGGTGTCAATGCGGCTAAATCAAGACTTAATAGATCGGCAGTGCAATTGTACATGTGTCGTCCATGTCCTCGCTCTTCAGCAGGCCGCTCATGATATACGACGACAAATGCTACTCGTGCGCAAAGTTCGCCCACGCCGCAAGCTGGCTTTCGCGGGGGTGGATAAAGACAGCCGGCCACTACTATTCGCAGGAGGCATTGGATGCCAAGAAAATGATATTCCCGGCTGGTTATGACCCGACCAAGATGTTCTGGCTTATCAACAGTTCAGGTGCCTTTGGCGCAAGATCCGGCCTGCCGCAGGCAGTAAAAGAGATCGTCAGGGGCTGGTTCAAGGGCGCGCAAACCTCACAACAATATCCAGCCGCATGCGAATATTCGGGTGATGGCATGTCATGCTTTGTACCAACAAACACCATGAAACGATTCATCGGGCTGCTCAGCCACGGCGCGACGTTTCGCTTTCACGGTTAGCAGATATGAAATAAAAGAAGAACCTATCCTTCTTCTGCCAGCTTTTTCACTGGCTCTCCGGAAGGCAGCTTTGCGTCTCTGTCGACCTTGAACTTGAAAATATCCTGATAGTCCATTCCCAGGATAACATTCCTGCCAACAGCTATAATCTTTGATTTCGGAACATCGAACCTCCAGTCGTAGTGTCCATAAATTACGATCTTGTTCTTTACCTCCTTCATCACGTGGCCCACATGTTCTTCGTCCTGGGTCCTGACACCCTTGTTGAACAACGCATTCGGATACCTGCCCTCGTATGTGGCAAGGTCTACTGTTTCCGGCATCTCGGATCTCTTGGGCTTTGTGTCGGTTGGAAGCGGCTCGTCCCTACTGACTTTATATTTTCTTACGATCTCGTGGAAAGGAAGATCGATCAATACGTTGGCAGCTGCAAACCTGATCTTTGACCTCGGTACGTCGTACCTGTCGTCGCCGTGACCAAACACGACAATGGTGTCGTTGGTCTCTCTGACCACATGACCGACATGGGGAGCGTCCAGAGCCTTTACGCCTTTGTTAAAGTATTTGCCAGATGCCATTCCGAATAATCACTTCATTTTCAGACTATTTATAGCTGCTCTTCGCTGGCGTACGTCGTCGCTGCGGAACTGTTTCATGCCACCCCACAATACCCTGCCAAGAACTTGTGGGAGTTGTCTACTACAGACCAAGGTTGAATAACGGCTCTTATGAAATCATTGGATAGAGAATCTAGAACATGCTTTCTGTACCTATTGAATATCTTATCGCAATAGTTCTCGTGGCACTCGTAGGCGCAGCTCTCGTTGGAGGTACAACTTACGGAGTTTTACAATCGCCTCTCTGTCCAACCGATCAGCCCGATTGTGACGCAGATGTTATTCTCACCAGATTAGTGGGCGGATCTCTGGCCATACTGATTTTTGCGTTGCCCTTTGGTTGGCTGTTGCATTATCTCATTAGAAAAGGTATGAAAAAGAAGAAAGAGCATGAAACCGGCATCGTGGAACAACCAATTGATAAACCAAAGCTTTTTCCCAAGAGGCTATTCATTGCTCCCAATTGGTGGCACTTAGTTCTCGTTGGATTTGTTTTGCATTTGGGCTACAGCTTGATGACTAGAATCCTGCCCTTTTATCTTTCGTTCACGTTGACAGTTGGTGCTGTGCTGGTAATGATACTTTTTCTCTATAGAAGAACAAGTGCTTCCCGACGCAACAGTTTAGCATCGGAATTGTTTATCGTTCTATTATCGCCAGGAGTCGTTTACCTTATTCTGCGAGACCTAATAGTTTATCCATATTCAATTCCGATCGAAGTAGGAGCAATGATCATTGTAGCATGGCTGATCCGCCGACACTCCTTAAAAAGTTCCTCATCGCAAGAGGCGTTAAACCCTCAGCAATAAAGATTGAACTCGGGTCTTCAGTCAGTTCGCGGAATATAGAGGTCTCCTTCCAATTTACCCTTTGCTTCATTAATTTTCCTAACCTTTTCAGGTTTTCTTTGCTCTAACTTGCCTACGGTCACCAGACAAATAACATATGACACAAAAGCCAATAGTGGATGGGCTAGGAAGAGTCCCATAGTTAACAATCCGGGGTCTATTCCCAATCCATCAAGTGTCTCTTGGGTTTCGGTCATTGAAAGCCTATTCACATCAAGACCTAATAATTTCATCATCGCCTTAAGATATTCCGTGGTTAACACTCCAGTATAGAGCATCAATGGCATCCACTCCCGATTCCAGAATATCGCCCTATAGAGCTCATCGATATCCTTTTTGTTGTATAACCTCTGCATTGCTACCGACAATTTTGCTAACTCTTTCTTCTTTTCTTCAAGAAGTACCTGACCCTTGCGAGTAAGGGAGAAATCATGAATCTCGACTAGCCTTTTGTTGCGAGGAAGTTTGATGGTCAACGTAATACTTGTCTGCGACAGTGGAACTGAGGATTCGCCGGATGAATCCCGATCATCGGCAGCAGACCCGCGGCCTGTAGCACCTCTCTCCTCACCTTTTTTACTTTTCATCTTTTTCTCTTCGTCAACAAGAATCAAACCTTCTTCAAGCAGATTTTCCAGCATGTACTCTACATGTGTCTTGAAAAATTTACCTAATTCCGATAGCTTCTCGACATCTGTGGCTATGTCCTCTTCGTCCATCTTTGATATAACCGTAAGCAACATCAAATGATTCTCATTGCGGTTGAATTTTGAAGCGACTGGCAACAAGGTCATCCCAATCGCTATTCATTAATATGTTTACCCGCTCAGGTTGTTCCGAAATTAAATTCCTGCGTCAATTATTATTTCTACCCCACCAATAGCCCCTTCTAAGTTTAGGAGGCTCATTCTCTACGCCATATCATCATGAAGACTGAAAAAGAATCCCTATGCATAGCCTTAGAAAGTAAGACGTACCTTCCGGATTAGTATTTAATCAGAATCTGATTTCGGAACCGCTGGAGGCACGCAGACCGACGGGTCCGCACTTTGTTCTTGAATAGTGTTCAAAAGATATCGTCTTCACATCAAGCCCAAATTTAGCAAAATCCTTTATCGGCATGAAAACCGCTGGTCACTCTAAAATTGAGGGTTCGTCGATAGGGATACAGCTTTTCCAAATTCTTTGTTTAGTCTGCTATTTCCTTGAGAATCAACCCAAGTTAAAGAGTGATTGTCATTAACTACAATCTTGTTTTCAGACACTAAATGAGCAATTATAGTATTGAGTACTGTTGCTTTCATACTTCCGTTCAATTGACGCAATAGGTGAGTTCTGGAATCGAATTCTATGTGTTCCCTGAACAGATTTTCGACCTTCTTTATGCTGAGCAGTGTTGGATTATTCTTTTGTGCAAGTTCTGCCACGATCTTGTCAAGCTCCTTCTTCTGCTTTCTAATCAAGATGCTTAGAAACGTATTGCGATCAGCATCATGGCTACTGGATGCGGCGTCATAATAACTTGATTTCCCTTTCCTTCCGACAGCCTTGGTCAACGTATCTTCGTTATACTCATAAGTATATAACGGTTACGTATTATACTAGTTAGTGCGGCCTCTTTCTAAAATAACCAAACAGCTTATTGTACTCATCGTGAGTTAGTAGCTCTAAAAACAACGCCTCCAGATCCCCTTCCGTGAGGGATCTCCTGACCGTATACATTAATCGATAATCTTGTGGCATCTCAAAATGATACAGAATCTGGATTCCATACCTTTTCCTGTATTCTTTTGGAATATTGGTATACTTGTGGTGTATTCCTAGAGGGCGTGGAGAGCCTTCTAGTCGATGCTTCACATTTTCTATCGCCTCCAACATGGCCTTGTTTTTGTTCGGATTACCTTTCAAGAAGTTATAGCGAGGCAAGAAGTCCTCAGGATGAACTAATATCCTCAACGACACATTTCGTGGAACGCTATTTAATAAACTAGCAACTATAGGTCCCATGAACGAATTATTTTATGCAAAAATGCCCTTACGAACACAGGGTGTTGACTTTTAAGTATTAGAACCTTCGAATTGAAGAATTCCGACGGGCTCGGCTCGACGACAGCGACCAACCTATCAGTCTAGCGTTCGAAAGTTAAAATAAAGTTGCCTGCCTTCCCTTTACGTCATGGTGCAGGTAAAGGTCGAAAAGACCAGAATCGACCAGAAGCAAACCTCGCTTCTGGTCATCGGAGTCTTTGAAGGCGAGCAGGACTTTTCACAGTCAAAGGAGCTCGACCCTGTTGTCTTTGCATCCATCAAGGAATCCCTGGACAGCAAAGAGTTCCGCGGAACCTCTGGGTCGAGCATGATGGTCTACACGCTGGGCAAGGGCCCAATGAAAAAGGTCATGCTGCTGGGGCTGGGCAAGCGTGAAAAATTCTCAGACGAAGGCGCGAGAATTTCCGCTGGAAAGGCCGCGCTAAAGGCCAAAGAGCTCGGGGTAAAGGAATTTGCCATCCTGCAATTTTCCAACCTTGACGAAGGACTCATCGAGGCGATGACAGAGGGAGTTGCTCTTGCACTCTATTCCTTTGACAAATACAAGGCCAAGGACGCCGCCAAGGATCCGCCGGCAAAGGTGGAAGAAGTCTCCATCCTGATAAACTCCGATTCACCAAAATTCCAGACGGTAGCCGAGAGGGCGGGACTAATAGTTGACGCCGTTAATTTTGCGCGGGACATCGGCAACCTCCCTCCAAACGACTGCGCACCGGCTCAGCTGGCGAGCATCGCCACTTCGCTTGCACAGGAATACGGGATGAAGTCCAGAGTGATAGATCGGTACGAGCTCGAGAACATGGGCATGGCCGGGATCGTTGCCGTGGGCAAGGGGAGCAACAACCCTCCCAAGCTGATAATCCTTGAATACACCGGCGCTTCAGCTAGCGATCAGCAGCAAAAGCCGTACCTGCTAGTGGGCAAGGCAGTCACCTTTGACACCGGTGGGATTTCCATAAAGCCCGGCGAAAAGATGGATGAAATGAAGTTTGACAAGTGCGGAGGATGCACGGTGCTTGCTGTCATGCGAGCTGCCGCTTCGATGAAGCTTGCAGTAAATATTGTTGCTATCGTGCCGTCGGTAGAGAACATGCCTTCGGCCACTTCGTACCGCCCAGGGGACATCATAAAGATGTACAACGGCAAGACCGTCGAGATCCTCAACACCGACGCGGAAGGGCGCATGATACTGGCCGACGCTCTTGCGTACGGGATCGCCACCTATTCTCCCAGGGCCGTAGTCGATCTTGCCACGCTTACAGGAGCAGCGATAATCGCCCTTGGCTCAAACGTGGCTGCAATAGTCGGAAGCAACAAGCAGCTGACGGACAGGCTGCGCAAGCTTGCTGACAAGACAGGCGAAAAGATGTGGGAGCTTCCACTATTCGATGAATTTCACGAGCAGATCAAGAGCACTTTTGCCGACATACGCAACATAGGAGGCAGGCCTGGCGGCGCCATTACTGCGGCTGCATTTCTTTCCAATTTTGTCGATGGGGTACCATGGGTTCACATTGACATTGCCGGCACTGCATGGACACAGGAAGGGACGTTTGAGCGAAGCTACAATCCAAAGGGCGCGACCGGTTTTGG
This sequence comes from Nitrososphaera sp. UBA210, assembly GCA_002494895.1. Classification (GTDB taxonomy): domain Archaea; phylum Thermoproteota; class Nitrososphaeria; order Nitrososphaerales; family Nitrososphaeraceae; genus Nitrososphaera. The sequence goes on along the minus strand of DADA01000059.1, from coordinate 7,398 downwards.
TGTCCGAACTCTTGTCAAGCTGCTAATGGAAGACGAGAAGCCCCCGCAGCCGTGATAGAATGTCTGGCTTCCAGCTGAGCGCACTTGTTGACGCACTCCAGGATCAGGGCTTTAGCTGCCGGATTGGAAGCATGGAACTTGACATTCATCCGGTAAAAAGGCCGTACTTTGAGCGCTGGCTTTCAAACAGGGAAGGTTTTGTGAGGATGCTCAGCGGCAACCTGGATTATGTCGGAATAGAGGACGTGGTACGGATGGGTCCCTTTTACAATGTCTACTGTCTGGTAGAGAACGACTCTATCATTGAGGCGGACGACAATTCCCACAAGCTCCTGGACGCCGGGCCTTACTATGAACTGTTTGAAGGCAGGGTGACTAGCATGGGCTGGAGCGGCGGAATCATTGCAAACATTCTGGCAAAGGACTCGGCACTCTCGGAAGAATTTTCAAAAAGCATAATGAAAGAAGAAGTGAAAAAAATAACGCTCAAGGCTTCGAATTACTGTTGCGTCATTGAGACTAGGACTTGGGACGCTGCAGGACTGGCCCCTGCATTCAAAGTGCTGGACCGGATTGCACTTGACGTCAGGCGGCTAATAAAATCAATTCATCTCGGAGAAAATGTCGGAGGATAAAAGGTGCCAGCACTGCTGCTTCCCGGCCGCTCACGCAGATCAGTAACACAGCAGCGACGGCAGGTTTGACTTCCGGGTTCGGAATGGGACCGGGTCGCACCCTGCCGCTATGACCGGCTTGTCCTGACATGTCTCGGAGGGGTAATTTAACCTTGCCGTAAAAGGATGCCGGAGGGGAGCACCCCAAAAAACTTCTTGATCTAAATCCTTCTTGAACCCCGTATCATGATCTTTTGCGGCCTGTCGCCATATGCTACGAATGATCACGATAAATGGGCTGATGATTTTGGATTTAGAACTTTGTAGAGATGTGCTCGTTAGCTTCCTGCGTAGAAATCTCTGCTTATGGTTGGATTCACGAACATGTCATCTCCGTTTCCGATGCTCATTACGTTTCGATACCAACTGAACGGGTTGTCCAAGGCCAAGTATCGAATTTCGTCCCAATCCTGGATCAATTCCGCAGTCGTCCTGCTCATATCGTAAGAGAACGCAACCCTTTCGGTGGACGCTCCGAAAATGTCTGTAAAGCTTGCCCAGTGTTCGACTTTTATGCTTGAGACGCTGCCATATTCAACTTCACCAAAGATCTTGCTGAAAACCAGCCACGAATCCATACTGCCTGACTTGACAAACGAATTAACATCCCATTCCGAACCTGCCGGAACGATGGCAACAATACGGTAGACCTGATCTGAACCGTAATGCAACACCACCTCAGTGTCATCGCCAAGAATCCGCTTGACATCCCGCGTGATTTTTTCCTCCATAGTCAGCGATGATTCCTCAGACTTTGCTGTGTTAGACCAGGCAACAACAGCAACTGCAAATATTGTAATGAGCCCAAGCAGAACAGGTGGCAAAATCATTTTCTTACGTTTGGTGTTAATGGCCGTTTCCATTCAGGCGTGGGAAACCAGCGTGAACATATAAGATTGATGTAATATCTGGTCATCATCAACAACTACTGTGAAAGAGTTTTCAGACATCTACATGACTATTCTCTATGAGGCTATGCTGATGCCTTATGTTCACTTGAGGCTCCGAAAGGATCACTGAGAATGTACAAACAGATATGCTGCCCGAAATCAACTGTTCTTAGCTTAACATGTATTATTCATTTTCCAAGCAACTACCGTGCAGATGTTCAAGATACTTGGTCTCATAGTGACAGGAGTACTGCTGGCAGCTTCCGGGCTGTACGTTCTCAGCGTCGTAGGGCTTCCGACGATCATTTTGCCAAACGTCAACTGGGCAATGGTAGGGCTTGTTATGCTCATCGGTGGCGTTGCCTCGTTCGGAACAGCATTCGTGGCTTCTAGAATGAGCTGATTCGCCCGGAATGCAGATATTGTAAGGGTGTATGACTTCAATCGGTATCTATATAACGCATTATTGCAAAAATTACATGTAATTGGGCAATTCTGAAGCAGAAAATACGCATCGGGTCGCCGTACTTGACGAGGAGCTGTGCCAGCCAAGAAAATGCGGGCTGGAGTGCATCGTCTACTGTCCAGTTAACAAGACCGGCGGCGAGTGCATTATCCAGCGCCCCGAGGACGGCAAGGCCGTGATATCTGAAGACCTCTGCACGGGATGCGGCATCTGCATAAAAAAGTGCCCCTTTGACGCCATAGTAATAGTCAACCTTGCAAAAGAGCTTGCGGAGGAAAAGCTCCACCAATACGGAATCAACTCTTTTCGGTTCTACCGCCTTCCAACTCCCCGCAAGGGCACAGTGGTGGGCCTGGTCGGCCGGAACGGAATGGGAAAATCCACGATAGTCAATATCCTGTCCGGAAACCTAAAGCCCAATTTGGGCAAGTACGACAGGGACGAAGTTCCGTGGGGGGATGTTCTGAAATACTTCCAGGGGACAGAGCTGAAATCACATTTTGAAAAGATCGCTGATGGCAACATGCGGGCAAGCATAAAGCCGCAGCTTGTCTACATGGTACCAAAGGCATTCAAGGGAACGTCCAGGGAACTGCTGAGGAAATACGATGAGCGCAAAGTGGCAGACAAGCTGATCCCGCAGCTTGGCCTGGAGAACGTACTTGATCGCGACATTGGCCAGCTGAGCGGCGGTGAGCTGCAGAGGCTGGCAGTAGCAGTGGCCTCAGCAAAGGATGCGGAATACTACTTTTTTGACGAGCCATCTTCCTACAACGACGTCTACCAGAGGCTGGCTGTGGGAAAGGTGATGAGGGAGCTTGCCGAGCAGGGCAAGAGCGTGATGGTAGTAGAACACGACATGACTCTACTTGATTACCTCTCTGACTATGTCCACATCATCTACGGCGAGCCCGGGGCGTACGGGATTGTCTCGACCCTCCAGAGCACAAAGGTCGGGATCAATAGTTTTCTCGAAGGGTTCCTTGCGGCCGAAAACGTCCGGTTCCGCGACAAGGCGTTCAAGTTCGACGTGGCATCGTCAATAGATGACATCATCTCCGATGTCCCGGCGGCGAGCTATTCTGACCTGACAAAGTCGTTTCCTTCTTTTAGCCTAAAGGTAGCTGCGGGCAGGGTCAGAAAGGGGGAGATAGTCGGCATAGTGGGGGCCAACGCGCTGGGCAAGACCACATTCATGCGGATGCTCGCCGGGGTGGACAAGCCGGATTCCGGGACAATTGACGTCGGCGCAAAAATATCCTACAAGCCGCAGTACCTTAGTCAGGACTATGACGGCGATGTTCGGTCACTGATGTATGCCGCCTACCAGAGCCCGATAGAAGGATCCCCGATAGAAGAGCAGATAATCATCCCCATGGGAGTCAAAAAGCTGTTTGAAAAGAACGTAAAGAACTTGAGCGGAGGCGAGCTTCAAAAAGTCGCAGTCACCGCTTCACTTCTGCGGGACGCAGATATCTACGCGCTTGACGAGCCGTCTGCATTTCTTGACGCCGAAGATAGGATCGCCGTGGCAAAATTCCTGCAGCGCTTTGTCAGGGCGCAGGGCAAGTCGGCCATTGTCATAGACCACGACATGCAGCTGATAGACCTTGTGGCCGATACCCTCGTGATATTTGAGGGACGGCCCGCACTTGAGGGCTCGGCAACGGCGCCGATGCGCAAGGAGGACGGCATGAATCGGTTCCTCAAGGCGCTTTCGATCACCTACCGGCGCGACGAAACTTCCGGCAGGCCCCGCGTTAACAAGGAAGGGGGCAGGCTTGACAGGGAGCAGAAGGACTCGGGCAATTACTACTATGCAAAAAGATCGTAAATGGCACACATGCTAAAGCAGGTCCTAAGCACCATACTTTCGCCGGAGGAAACTGCCCAGGTATATTCAGCCTTTGACCAGATAGGTGACATTGTAATTATCAAGATCCCAGACGAATTGGCGGCCAAGAAGGCGATCATCGCCAGGGCAATACTTGACAACATAAAGACAGCTAAGTCGGTTTTTGCACAGGCCTCTCCAGTCAGGGGAGAGTTTAGAGTCCGGGATCTGGAATTTCTTGCAGGTGAGAACCGCACTATTGCGGAATGCAGGGAACATGCGTGCAGATTCAAAGTCGATATCGCCAGGACTTATTTTTCACCGCGGCTTTCGACGGAGAGGCTGCGAATAGCCCGGATGGTGGAGGACAACGAAATAGTTGTCAACATGTTTGCCGGCGTCGGCACCTTTTCAGTCGTCATCGCCAAGACCAACAGGACATGCAGGGTATACAGCATTGACTCCAACCTTGCTGCAAGCGAGCTTGACGGGGAGAACGCGAGACTGAACAAGGTGCAGGACAGGATAGTTACAATACATGGCGATGCAGCAGAAGTGATAAAGGACCAGCTTGCCGCGACAGCGAATAGAGTGTTGATGCCCCTTCCAGAAAAGGCAAAGGAATTTGTTGATTCCGCGGTCCTTGCAATCAGAGCAAAAGGAACCATTCATTACTTTGCACATATCAAGGCTGATGGCAAGAAGGCGTGCCAAGAGCTTGGCCTGAAAGATGCACAGGAAGCCTTTGAGAAATACAACCACAATGTGATGGGAGTCAGGGTGGTGAGGGAGGTGGGCCCGAGAATATACCAGATAGTTGCTGACGTACTAGTCAGCCGCTAGGCTTGCTTTCTTCGCTCTTCGGAGCTGTCAGCATCGTATAGCCTATCCAACCAAGAACCGTCAGCAGAACGGCGACTGCCCCAAGAACAGTCAATTGGATAATTATCATGCTGTATTCAGAGCCAAGAATAAAGTACGCGTAGGCAATGAATGCAACTATCGAGATAGTGAGAAGGGCAGCGCCTATACCCCTGTTGCCCCTTCGCTTGGCATTCATTACGAAAATGGCGTTTGCCGCAACTTAATAATCTTTTTAGTTCAATTCGAGCGCCATCAGGTAGGCGTCCTCGCCGTCCCTGTAATACGATCTTAGTCGTGACTTGGTGTCAAAACCAAGCCGTTCATACATCTTGACAGCCCCGGTGTTGCTCACCCTCACTTCAAGGTAGATCTCGTCGCTCTTTTTGTGCATCGAGCCGTTGATGCCTTCAAGCATCAGCGCCTTGCCAAGGCCCTTGTTCCTGTGCTCCTCAAGGACTGCGACAGAAACCACGTGGCCTTTCTTGACAAAGCCCAGCTTGCGAAAGTTAGAGAAGCCAAACTCTATCTTGCACATGATATAGCCAATGATCTTGCTGTCAAACTCTGCTACGATAAACGCCTCCGGGAGTTCCCTGAGGATCGACTCGAAAAAGTAGTCCGAGTAGTGCTCTGGCAGGGCTGCCATGTTTATGTCTATTACCATGGGGAGGTCCTGTTCCTCGCAGCGGCGGATGACGTAGTCGCCCACCTTTCGCAGAGCGGTTTGCAAACAATAATGTAGAGATAAAAACATATTATTTAACCTTAGGTCAGGCGCACTCATATCCGCCGACAAACCATGCCGCGACCCTATCAGGGATATGCTTTAAATTTGATAGGCGCCAATTCGAAAGTGCAGTGGCCAGTATTCTGAGCGGCGACTTTTCCCGCGCAATTCCAATGGTATCGTCGCTCTTTACGGTAAAACACTTCCAGCTTCATCCAAAGGAAGACTACGTGCAGATCCTGATAGCTGAATCAGAAATCAAGGACAAGTTCCCGCTTCTCCTCAAGGAGCTGGGCAAGATCGGCATGCTGGCTACTGCAAAGCGATCAGAATATTTCCGCTGGTTAATGCCGACCCTGAGGTCTGTCAGGCAGTCAATGGGAGACGGCGTAGTGCTTGGCATATACAAGATGCCCAGTCACAAGCCAAGACCAAGCTACAAGAGGTACATACCGCTCGCTCTCTTTTTGCTGACCATTACTGTGGTGTTCGTGGACGGCATGTTCAGGTCAAACGTTTCGTTTGGTGAAGTGCAGTTTCAGGATCCGATCCTGCTGGCGGCAATCTACACGATTTCTCTGCTCGGAATACTGGGCATACACGAGCTCGGGCATATACTTGCCAACAGGAAATACGGCGTCAAGGCGTCCTGGCCATACTTTATCCCCGGCATACCCTCGGTTCTCCCGACCTTTGGCGCACTTATAGTCCTGAGGGCCAGCATGCCCAGCAGGAATGTGGTGTTTGACGTTGGGATCGCAGGCCCGATAGCGGGCCTTATTGTAACGGTGATTGTTTCCATGTACGGCTCTTCGATATCTACCCTGATCAGCATCGAAGAAGCAGAGAGGCTTTTCGACGAAAACTTGCTGGCCCCACTTCCATTTGGCGAGAGTGTTCTGATGGTAGCAACGCTGCACCTGACGGGCATGGTGGTGGAGGGCACTGTGCTAGTTGCTTCGCCGGTGCTATTTGCTGCCTGGCTGGGATTTTTGATCACTTTTCTTAACCTGATGCCGGCGTGGCAGCTCGACGGCGGCCACATTGCGCGGTCCGCTCTCGGAGTTCGTATGCACAAGATCCTGACCTACGTCAGCATCGCCATACTTTTCATCCTCGGATTTTTCCCGATGGCGCTTCTGGTGCTGTTTTTCAGCATGAAGGCACCAGAAAGCAGCCCGCTTGACGATGTCACGCCTCTTTCGCGCAGGCGCAAGGCGCTCTTTTTCGTTGCACTTGGAATCGCTGTTATCTGCGCGCCGATCCCGAATTCGTTTACACCCTGGGGCGCAGGATTGTAATGTCGGCGTCCGAAAGCACTATAGCCCTGTAGCTCTTGCCGATCTTTTCAGGCAGTTTTTCCATAATGTCTTTCATGCCCGCGTACGTTGAAAAGCCGAGCTTTGTCTTTGAATAATAGTGCGGCAGCGTGGACACGAGACCAAGTTCGCACCTCTGCTTTAGCTCCTGGATGTAGAGCAAGTGCTCCAGACCGTCGACGTATGCTGTTTGGGCGAGTTCTTCCTGCTTGAGCCTGCCTTCGATGAACATCTGCGGGGCCCCTCCGCCGACTCCGTCCCGGTTTTCAGCAACCAGAATCGCGGTGCCCCCGTCCTTTACAATGTGAACAGCGTTCCAAAGAGAATTCAGCGAGCTTGCCAGGGTGGAGTGGTTGCCGGCCTCGCCGCTAGCGCTCAGAATCGCGCACTTTGCCGGGTCCGTGTCAACAACTGATATCGACTTTAGCTGCGAGATTGCCTTTCCGAACGCTTCAGCTGCTGTGCCAGTGTGCACGCCTGCAACGCCGGAACTGTTGGCCACCAGCTCGATGCAGGTGCCCGGTATCGCCGCCGAAGACGAGATGGCGGCCTTTAGCGGCTCGCCTTCTTCCCCCGGAGATGGGATGTTGTCGCGTCTTGACCTGAATGCTTCGCCCATCTGTT
>DADA01000016.1 GCA_002494895.1 Nitrososphaera sp. UBA210 | reverse complement strand
TGGAGGCAAACTCTTTAGAATGACTTGAGCGAGTAGCTCGAGAACAGTTTTCACAGGTATCATTCAATCTTTATATTGAAATACGAACCTAGAACACGCATGAAAGTAATACAAGCGCTTCCTGGCATGCCAAATCCTGTAACTGAAGCGGAGGTTGGCAGATTTCTTGAGAGCAAACTCAACATACAGCTGGCTACTATAGACAAGGACGGTTATCCTACCATCCATCCCGTCTGGTTCCATTATGACGCAGACTCTGGCAAGATATATACCGGGACACAAAAGGTGACAAAGAAGGTCACGAATCTAAAGAGAAATCCGGACAGAGTCTACTTTTCAATAGACGACGAGAATTTTCCGTACAAAGGGGTGAAGGGAAAGGGCGTCGCGACCATTTCTGAAGATAGGGACAAGAACCTGAAAATTGTCGAGAAGATAAACCTAAAGTACCTTGGTACTCTCGAGCACCCGCTCGCAAAGATGCTGATGGAAAATACTAGGAATGGAACCGAGGTTGTAATCGAAATCACACCAAAATTCTTCTCTGCCTGGGACTTTGCAAAGGCGACGTAGGTGCCTTATTTGCATATGTCGCTGACAGTTACGGGAATTCCCAACGACACCATTGCTTCAAAACTGCTTATGATTAGTATCAATCGCTTATGATAAGGTGCGCTGGCGTTTTAGTGCGCACCATAGCTTGCAATCTCTAGTGTAATCTTTTGAGCAGACCTATTCTACTGCCCAAGCACTTAGGACGGTAATGGAAATAATAGAATCAATCATGTGGTTCAGCGTCGGTCTGCTTCCAACGTTAGCTGCGCTGGAGGTGGCATGGAAAGTGGGCAAGCCGTCGGGGGTCAAAGTTCCGATGACATCAAGTGAGGGCATGACGGGGGTCAAAATAGGGTATGCATGAGAAAACGGCTACAGAAGCCTTCAGGGAGTTGGTAACGGGGCGGATGCAAGAGACCAGAGGAATACCATGGAAGATATCCCGAATTTCAGGGCATGACTCGCGCTTGGTGAACGGGATCCCGTACTGCAGCGTAGAGGTGACTTTCGCGACAGGCGTTCAATATGGCGTGGAAGCGTTCGGGGAGGAAGGCATAGAATTACGAAAAGCGGCGATGGGCATGAAGGCGGCAGAAGGCATGCCAATCCTGATAGCGTAGCGGCAGGAATTTTTCGTCGCGGGGACGTGCCCCTTTCTTCCGATCAGCCATAACGAGGCTCGTTTAATGCAGAATACTTAATAGAAAGATTCAATCATTCACGCTGGCTGTTGCAGCGTGAATTGAGAGGAGAGCAGCAGAAACACGAACAGGTCGAAAAACGAGATCGTTCTTCAACCCGCCAAGATACCAATGGCGACGCGCTGGCTGTCTCCACTTCCCCGACAACACTGCCAGGTACTCCCGACAACGACAGTGTCAACAGGGAACTTGCCAAGCTGGCAAGCATTGCGCAGATAGTGGAAATCATGGAAGAGACCCACAAAAGCAAGGACTGGATTATCGACCTTATCAAACAAAAGCGGCAAAAGATCAGCATTACCCCTGCCATGAGCACAGTTGGAATTCTAAAGATGTGCTCCTCCGCAGTCATTTCTAACATCCTGGCGTCGCTGCAAAGCAAGGAAATGTTTGATATCGATGTCATCATCCCTCCCATAACAAAGGAATATCATTGGTTTTTTACGGATATTGTTGCAGCATCTGATCCTACCAAGACGACTATGGATCAGGCGCGCAAGATAATCTTGCTCAACCGGCTCATCGAGATGACTGACGCGTTCAAGCAGCGGGACACTGAATCCACTTTGCTCCTGCCTACCGGCGACGGCATGGCAATGGGATTTGACGACAGCCCGGAGAAACCGCTTCATCTGGCGATAGAGATTCACAAGGGACTCAACAAGTATAACGCGACAAGAAAGAAGGAAGACCAGGTAGAGCTCAGGATCGGCCTTGACAGCGGCCCGGTGTACATCATAAAGGATCTCAACGGGCACGAGAACGTATGGGGACCGGGCATAATCATGGCAAGACGCGTCATGGACCTTGCTGAGGGCATGAACATACTTGCCTCTGCGAAATTTGCTAATGACGTAAAGATGCTGCGCCCAGAATACCGCAATATCCTGTTTGCTGCCGGCAACTACAAGATAAAGCATCACCAGGAGCCAATACTCATCTATAATGTCTATGGCAAGGACTTTGGGAGGAAAAAGCCTCCGTCGCAGGACAAGACTCAACAAAGTAAGGCAGCCCAGGAAGTCGCAAGGACTAGCAGCAGGTTCCTGTTCAACCAGATCCAGCTCGACATCGACATTCTTGATACTAAGACGATGCTTGCCCACCATACGCTGTTGTGGAATGTAATCAACATTTCAAAGGAACCGATAGAGCGCATATTCTATTACCTGGAGGGCGACACGCCAAGGAATTTCCCTGAACTGAACGTGACCGTAAAGGATGAGACGGATAAAGAGCTTGAAATCATGAGCCTCAATGTCAACAAGCCGACGCGCAAAGAATTTTTCGTAAAGACACGAAAGCCGCTAAGGCCCGGTGAAAAGGGGAGGATACTCAAACTCGAATATGACTGGGAGGAGCCCGAGCGGATGTACCTTTACAGGTTCGCTTCAGACTGCAAAACTTTTGGGATTCAGATAACCGTGCCAAATACCATACAGGTAAAGCAAAAAGTAGTACGGGTAGACACGGAATCCGGAGAAAAGACTTATGCGTCGACTCCGGCAAACGTAGAGTATCTTGCCGACAAGACGGTCGTCGCATGGTCTGGAACTAATTTCCAGGCGTACGAAGCATATAGGTTTGACTGGTAATTCCGCAAAGGTCTAATTAGACAATTTTCTGCATTGATGCGTCCTGGTCGACCCACATGTCCTTGTGCACGAAACTGTTGGATTTCGAATCGAACTGGCTTATCATTCCGTAGCCGCCTTTTCCGCCCGATGGAAATTCGTACAGGAAGTATATCGCTGCAAAAAGATCCCCGCCATTCTTTGCCTTTTCCACCGCAGCCGAGTCGATAAAGATCCAGTATCGTTTTTCCATGTAGGGAAGAAGCGGCCCCAGGTTGAACTTGTTGAGTCCATCACCGCTAAGCGACTCTCTCGTGGGAAGCTCTGAACTTGATGAAGACATTCCGATTACACTTGAAGCAGGGATTTCTCCATAGTTCTTTATTGCGACGGCATACTGGTGTCTGCCGCTGGATTCTTTCAGGAACTCGATCCCGCCCATAGGGCCGACCCATGGCCTGAAGCGGTGCTTTGCCTCAATTCTGCTTAGCTTTGCGACTTCCGCGTAATCCTTTACGGTTCTATATAGGAGGACGACGATGACGCTTTCCACGATAACCGTTGCCAGCGCCAGCCAAAAACCGAATTCTCCAGCGATCTCGCCATAGAGCTTCAATAATTCTAGCAGTGACTAATAATGATTTATTCTGGTATACAATCGGATTACTTTCGACCAGTAGTTCTAAATGTTCCCATTTAGGGTAAAGCTGTCTTTCTTAATCCCACATTACGCTATAGAAAATACCTAGAGGTTTGTTAGGTACTACTATATTTATGTAATAGCTATCGCGTAAATTCGACATGAGGCGTTCTTTACTCTCAAGTCAGCAATCACTCCGGAATTATATAGGTCTGCGAACAACAGCTCCTTTTCTAGCTGCAATATTGATGATGTCGATGCTTCCTTTCTCACAGAATATTGGACCGGCAAGCGCCGACACGTGCGTTAACCCCCCATCTGGACTAGTTAGCTGGTGGAGAGCTGAGAATAATGCGAACGATGCGGCGGACGCTAATAATGGCGTACTGGAAAATGGAGCTGCCTTTGCAGCAGGTAAGGTGGATTCTGGGTTCGTTTTCGATGGAACAGACGATCAGCTGCGTGTACCTCACAATGCAAATCAGAACCCCGGTACCGAAATAACAGTAGATGCATGGATTAATCCTGATGTTATAAGCCACGGTCAGTCGATAATAAACAAAAGGACGGGATCGAATCTTCTGGATGGAGGATTTACCTTTGAAACTACGCATGACCCTCATGGACCAAGTAACGGACTTCAATTCGGGATAGGGACAACCGATGGAGTTTTCTTGCTGATCAGCGACCCTAATGTTCTTACCGCCGGAGTCCTCCAACATGTTGCTGCAACTTACGACGGCACAGCGATGAAAATCTATGTGGATGGAGTGGAAGTCATGACAGATGATGGACCTTCTGGTGACATTAAGCCGATCAGTCCGGATTTAGTGATAGGCAGAAACCAGGTCGTACCTTCATTCGCCTTCGACGGAATCATAGATGAACTAAGCTTATACGACCGAGCTCTTTCACCGTCGGAAATACAAGCAATATTCGACGCTGGCACTGCTGGCAAGTGTACTGTGGTTGCTACGGGTCCAGTTCTCAATACTGCGAACGGTCATTACTACGAAGCAGTCAGGGTTTACGGGGGTATCGACTGGTCGAGCGCAGGAGCCGATGCAGAGGACAGAATGTTTAGTGACACGCAAGGACACTTGGCTACAATCAATTCCCAGCCCGAAAATGACTTTGTTGTCGATAATCTACCCCAGGTCAAAGCCCCGATGACAACACCATTTGGTGCTGGTTACTGGCTGGGAGGATTGCAGCCAGGCGGGAGTGCGGAACCTGCAGGAGGATGGAGGTGGATTACTGCTGAAGGATTTGTCTTTAACGCTTGGATTCCCGGCGAGCCGAATAACTTCGGAGGTGCTGAGGATCGCATCGCTTACTGGTGGTACCCAGGTGCCACGGGATCAGGTGCCCATTGGAGCGATATACCCCAGACATTTTTGGCACCCGGCTATGTTGTCGAGTACGAGCCTATCAATATCGCATTTGACCCTGACAGTGGAAACTACTATGAAGCAGTTCCAGTCTTGGAAGGCATAGTTTGGGTTGATGCGAGAAACACCGCACAGGATAGAATTCATGAGGGGATCCAAGGACGTTTGGTTGCTATAAACTCGCAGGAGGAGCAGGACTTTATCGTCAATAATCTGCCACAAGTCAAAGCCCCTGTCATTCTCCACGGCGCGGGCTACTGGCTAGGGGGATTCCAGCTGCCGGACGTTCCTGAGCCTGATCAAGGCTGGGGATGGGTCAGTGCGGAACCGTTTGCGTTCGAGTACTGGCAGCCTGGCGAGCCGAATAATAATGGCGGTAACGAAGATAGCCTAATCTTTTGGGGAAATCCGGGACCGAGCTCTGGTGATGGAGCTAAGTGGAATGACGTACCAAATACTTTCCTTGCTCCTGGTTATTTAGTCGAATACGTGGATCCTGGCGATACCGCACCTCCCAATCACCCGCCTTTATCGGACTTGGTGAGCTGGTACAGAGCCGAAGGAAATGCTGATGACTCTGCCGACAATAATGATGGCACTGCAGTCGTGACTTTCAATCCAGGCCAAATGGGTCAGGCCTTCAACCTTGATGGCATTGACGATCAGGTAATAATTGAATCATCAGCAAACCTTGATCTGGGCAGCAGCGATGGATTTACAATCGCTGCCTGGATAAATCCTTCCGACCTGATCGCGAGGCCTGTGGTTGAGTACAACAATGGCGGCTTCTTTGATGAAGGAGTCCATTTATGGGCTTCAAATCCGGATCAGGGAGATCTCTACGCAAACATCAAGGACGACTCTGATTCTGACCACATTATCGCAGCACCCGGTGTGCTCACATCAGGGACGTTCCAGCATGTCGCGGTGACTTATGACAAGACTTCCGGAGTAGCTAAACTCTATTTGAATGGCGTCGAAGTGGCAAGTGAAAATCTTGGGATATTCACTCCGCAAACTACTTACGACCTCTTCATCGGTCATAGACCTGATGCCACTCCCTACTCTGGTTTGATTGATGAAGTAGTGCTCTACAATAGAGCGCTTGACGCATCTGAACTTGCTGCAATATTTGACGACGGGAATGCAGTACTAATCAATTCTGGAGATACAACCACGACTTCACCTACAGTGACACTCACCCTTGTTTGCCAAGATTCAGAATCTGGTTGCGAACGAATCGATGTGACTTTTGCAAATACTGATGCCAACACTAATGCGGCTGCCATAGATACGATACCTATTGACGTCTTCTCTGAAACTGACCCCGGAGGAACCCGCGATGCGGAAGAAACGGGCGTTAACACGGCCATCTTCCAACTAACAATAGTGAATTCGAGTGACGACATAGTGTTCATAGACGGTGAACCGATTACTGCGACAGGGATGTTCTTTGACTCGGCACTTGGGCTAAAAAGTGTCGATGTGATATTTACCGATGATGACGACAACTTTGTAAGCGAAGGTGATAGTATTATTCTGGAAGAGGCCGCGCCCGCGGACAGCACACCACCGAATCACCCGGAACTATCCAACTTGGTTAGCTGGTACAGGGCCGAAGGAAATCCTCTTGATTCCGCCGGAAATAACGATGGATTTGAACTGACAAACAATGGCGGCGTGAGTTATGTTCCAGGTAGAGTTGGACAGGCCTTTAACTTTGGCAATGACTGGGTGGAGATAGACAATGATCCCTCACTCAACTTTGGCACAGGGAGCTTTACCGTTGATGCCTGGATTAATTCGGATGATAATAACCAGCAGGCGAACATGGTTGTCCATGGTGCCTCAGGAGAGACCGTGCCCATCCAAGCAGGATGGGAACTCGGAACTGGGCCTGGCAGTGCTCCTTATGTTTTCGTAGGTGACGACATAATCTTTGACATCCGCGATTCGACTGGCCAGGCAGCAGGAAGGCCCATAGTGTCGGCTCCGGCTCCATCGGAAGGTGAATGGCACCACATCGCAGCAGTTGTGGACAGAGAAAATGACCTGTTGTTGCTGTACATAGACGGGACGCAGGTGGATTCGGATCCGATCCCACCTACGTTTGGCAGTCTCGACAATGACGGAAATCCAGCCATAGGTGCCCAGAACAGAGGAGGCGCTGCAACCGGTGGCGCTCCAGATGGTTTCTTCAGTGGCTCCATCGACGAATTAGCCATACATAACCGCGCACTTTCTGCCGCTGAAATCCAGTCTACGTTCGAAACAGGCACAGCAGTACTGATCAATTCTGGAGATGAATCCACCAGTTCTCCTACAATGACACTGACTCTCACCTGCCAGGACGCAGGTTCTGGCTGTGACAAGATCGACGTCATGTTTGAAAATACTGACGCTGACGACGACCCTGAATTCGCGGACGTAGTAAATGTCGATGTTGATGCCACCAGTAACCCCACATCGGAACCGTTGCAAGCAGTCGAGACAGGTGGCGGCACTGGAATCTTCAATTTGGAGCTCTTTCTGACAGATGACGGCGACGGTAGCACGATACTATTCAACGATGGCGATACCATAA
>DADA01000052.1 GCA_002494895.1 Nitrososphaera sp. UBA210 | reverse complement strand
CCTGCCGGTGTATACTATCACAAGGCCGCGTTCTGACATCATGCCCCATGTCGTTGGGATTAAGATAAAAATCAATCTGAAGGTTAAAATAAAAACTGCACGCACTCTGTTCAGTTGAATATCCCCAGAGTCGTCGTCGCAGGCGTGACCAGTGGAGTAGGCAAGACCACGATCGCGATGGCTATCATGCGTGCTCTTGGCAAGAAGGGGTTACGGGTCCAACCCTTCAAGGTTGGGCCTGACTTTATCGATCCTTCCTACCACTCCTCCGTCGCTGCCAGGGCTTCGAGGAATCTTGATGTCTGGATGATGGGCGAATCCGGGGTGATCGATTGTTTTTATCGGACTTGCGCAGGAGCAGATATTGCGGTGATCGAAGGTGTGATGGGGCTATTCGACGGCATATCCGGAAAAAGCAATCTCGGCAGCACGGCCCATGTTGCCAGGATCCTGAAAGCGCCAATTGTATTGGTGGTGGACGGAGGCAAGGGGGCCCGCTCCATTGCGGCCATCATACTGGGCTTTCTACGCTTTGACAAAAGCATCAAAGTGAAAGGGATTATCCTCAATAACATTTCGGGAGACAGACACGCCAGCTATATTACCGACGCGGTCAGCGGCATGACCCGCGTTCCAATAGTTGGTGTGGTAAAGCGTGACAAAGAAATCAGGATGGAGGAACGCCATCTCGGCCTTATCCCGGCCAGAGAATTACACGAGTCAAGGAGGAAAGCGATTGCCCGAGCAGCGAAGCAAGTTTCAGCGCAGCTGGACATTGAAAAAATAATGACATTATGTGGATCGCGTCATAAATCGCATGCTCCAGCAAGAAAGAACGCAGTAGTAAAGCCCTCTGTGAGGATCGGAGTTGCTCTTGACGATTCGTTCAATTTCTATTATGCTGACAATTTAGACGCCCTGCGATCAGCGGGTGCGGAACTCGTTTTTTATAGCCCAATTCATGATAGGCAACTGCCGCAAGACCTCGATGGACTAATCCTTGGTGGGGGTTTTCCCGAGGTCCTTGCCGACAGGCTTGAAAAAAATAAGGCCATGATAAATTCCGTGTGCAGACACATTCAAGGGGGCCTGCCAGTATATGGTGAATGCGGGGGACTCATGTACCTGACACGGTCGATAACCGGTTACAATGGCGAAGCACGAGCCAGAAAGATGGTGGGGCTAGTGGATGCAGATACGATAATGTCTGGCAGACTCACATTGAACTACACTCAGGCACAATGCGACGGACCTCTATTCGGCAGAGCTGTGCTGCGGGGGCACGAATTCCATTATTCAAAGATAACCAATATCGCGCGTGACAGCAGGTTCGGATATTCCATGTCAAAGGGAAATGGTGTGATAGACGGCAAAGACGGATTCATTATGGGTGAGAACGGGATTGCTGCATATACGCATCTGCACTTCGCCGGAAACGGCCTCGCAGAGGGCATAGTTAAGACATGCGCGAGATACTCACGGAGATGATTTACTCTGATAAAGAAGCATTATCGCGTTGACTATCGCGGATGCAGCCGGGCTTCCGCCCTTTCTTCCAGAGTTCGTTATGAAGGGGACATCTAGTCTTGCCAACTCTTGCTTTGATTCCGGTGCCGCAACAAAGCCTACAGGAATCCCCACAATCAGCTTCGGCGTAACCGTCGCTTCTTTCACCATCTTGATGACTTCGTAAAGTGCGGTTGGCGCGTTGCCGATTACTATTATGCCGCCGTCCATCTCTTTCGAAGCACGCCTCATGGCCATTTCGGACCTTGTCCTGCCTGTTTTCCTTGCTTCTTCTGCAAGGCTCTTGTCCGAAATATAGCATGCCGACCGTAGGCCCAGATCTGCCAGCGACTTTCTGTTTATGGCAGCAAGAACCATATCAACATCCGTGACTATGGAACACCTGTTGCTTATCGCAGCGAATGCGGATTCCATCGCCCGGGGATGGAAGATAATTTTTCCCTGTCCTGTCGCAAATTCAAAGTCTGCGGTCGCATGAATCACGCGTCTGACAATAGTCCATTGAATCGGGTCGTAACCGTGATTGCCTGCTTCAGAGTCAATTATTTCAAAGCTTCGCTTCTCAATATCAAAAGCGCGGTTCGACATGGCCCTGCCGGCAGCATCCCCGCTATTGTGACTGGATGCCAGCGCGCTTTTCAACCTCCGTTGCCCTTTCAATTACGAGTTGAACCAGTTTATCATCCACACCGAGATGTCTGCACATGAAAGCATTTTTGAAGTTGTGCTTGGAAAGTGCTGCGGACACCTCATTTGCAATGTCTTTCTTTACGTGCGCGCCCCGGTGCAGGAAATATGGCATGATCAACAGGATCTTTGGATTGTTCGATATGGCCTGCAAAATGCCTTCTTCGATCCCCGGTTTGTCGAGTTCTAGGAAGCAGTGGTGCACCTTGCGGTAATGGGATTTTGTGGATTCAACAGCGTATATGAACGCGTCGTGGGCGTTTCTGTCGCTGCTGCCGTGCCCAATGATTAAAACGTCGCATTCGTTTTCAGATTGGTCGATGCTACTCTCTTGCTTTGCCTCGGCTATCCTATCGATGACTAGCCGAGTCATCATTGGATGATAGCAAAGAGGCTTGGCGATCGCAATCTTTAGTTTTCTTTCTCGACCTAACTGGGCACTTTTTTTCACGGTGTCTTTCAGTTTCATTCCAGGATACAAGAAGTATGGCATCAGGGTGATGCAATCGGACCTGTTTTCAATGCATCCGTCTATTCCTTCTGGAATAAACGGCGGAAGTACCTCAAGGAAGCAGTAATTAGCATAGTCATATCCGCCGCGGCTCTTTGCAATAGTGCAGATCTCATCGAGTTCTTGACGAACCTCTGGCTCCCTACTTCCCCTGTCGACCAACAGAAGTGCCCTTCTCAACTGCGCATGCAGATAATTTCCAAGGCTAATTATCTTTATGGATATGCGATCCTAGAGACCGCGATTGTGAGGTTGGGTGGAAACTTTTGCTTTGGCACTACGAGCTCGCCCTTTGAGCTAAGAAGTGATGCTGCTTCAGAAACGCTTGCTGTCCCTTCAAACTTTTGAACGGTCTGCGAGGGATTTGGGACAGTTACTGATGCAAGGATCTCTTTGTCGTAATTCTGGATTGTCAGTTTATTCTGGCTAGCGAATTCCTCCAGCCCACTTACCTTCACCCCCCGGTCAATGCTTGCAACGTTTCTAATGCTTTGAAATGATAGATTGTTATCTTTTAGCACCCTCCTTATGCCATCTTCGATAACTGCCTTACTTGTATCCCAGTGGAGTCCAACGCCAACCACGAGAGATGGCGGCCTGTACAGCACTGACTTTGCCAAGATCTCGGGATCCATGATTTCTCTGTCTGAAATCACAAGAGCAGCTTTGAATTCATCCGACTTCACCTTCTCCACGTTATCCACCAGAGAAACATTCTTTGGCAGCTGCCTCTGCCACCAATTCCTTTCTCCCGCATCTTGATAGATCGCTATCGGCTCTTCGTTGACCATCATTGCACTGATTCTTGTTACGTTCTGAAAATTCTGGATCTGCCACCCGAACTCTCTGCCGACCAAGTCAACGGCGATAGTTTCATTGACGTCCGCCGCAGTTGTGATGACGGGTTGAGCGTCAAGGAAAGTGGCAATGAGCCTAGCAAGGGCGTTTGCGCCACCCAAATGACCCGAAAGTGTACTTATGACATGCTTTGCCTTGTCATCAATGACGATTACCGCCGGATCGCTTTTCTTATCCACGAGGTAAGGCGCTATCATCCTGACAACCGCCCCCAGTGAAAAAATGCAGATCAATGCATCACGTGTCTTGAAAAGTCCACCCACGAGCTGAGTACTCTGTTCGGAGAACCAGGTTATGTCCGAGCCGCCGTCTGTGTGCTTTGATGGCACATATATCTCGACTTCAGGCATCTTCTGCTTTATTCTGCGCGCTATTACGATCCCGTGTTTCGTAATTGCCACCACAGCAGTTCCAGTCAAGTAGTACTATGCACGCACAGATTAGGAATTAATCTTTTACTTTAGGACCATGATCTTGTAGTACTCGTTTTCGTATACGATCCCGTAGTGATCCGCGAGCTGGTCCAGCCTGTCAAGCCAGTACTTTGTGGTACTCAATGCGTCAGTACCGGGTTTGCTAGTTATTATCAGCCATCTGTCATATGACCATGGCTCTTTATACGACGCTTTCCAGGTGCTATGTTCAATGATTTCATCGAATTGTCGAAGCGGAATGCCACTCGTTATCATTATTCTTTGTTCAAGCCCTGAGCCGGTAAGAACCATGATTTTGCCCTCGCCGTCATAAAGGGCTTTTAGTGCCTCGCCTGTGTCTTTGGCAAGAAGGTTTTCCTTGACAGAATACCCGCCGATCGCATCATTCGTGGTAATAACAGCCGATGCTGCGGTCGCGACAAGTGGATAAACGAAAAGCAGCGCGATTGTAATCGGGGCGATCAACCTGTTGGTCCGTTTTTCCAGAATCCATTTCAAAAAGATGCAAGTCATCAGAATTATTAGAGGCGACAGGAGCACCATGAATCGGGAATTGAACCAGTACGACATTTCGCCAATCCCAATTAACAGGGAAACGATTGTAAAGAGCGGTGGAAGGCCCAAGAACAACAAGATAAGTTTCTTCCCATCTGCGGGGGATTTCCGGAGCATATAGTAGCCAGCCGCACCTGAAGCAAGAAGCATTGGCCCGTACATCACGATCGCTGTCACGCCATAGACCGACATTACATTGGCTGGCTGCAGAAACAAGAGTTCCCTGAATGGTCTGTTCTCCGCGTACCAAGAGGCCGAATAGTATTCGGCGTTGCTGAATTCAAAAGCGTCTCCGTAATGGTATTGATTCCAACCAAGCCAGAAGATAATACTTGAAAAGGACAGGATGGCGCTAAGAATGGCATACATCTTTTGCCTATTTGCCGACTTTGCTTTGAGTACAAAAACTGACACAACAATCAAGAGAAACATTGGAAGAAACCATGCTTCATACCTTGAAAGGGTGGCGAATGATAGAAAGACTGAACACAATATCAGGTTTCTCAATCGGTTCCCGTCCTGATACCAAGATTGAAAATAGTATGCCGAAGCCACAAAAAAAAGCATGAAAGGAGCTTCAGTCATCGAAGTGATGCCAAGATACAGGATGTTCGGATT
The DNA here is from genome assembly GCA_002494895.1 of Nitrososphaera sp. UBA210. GTDB lineage: Archaea > Thermoproteota > Nitrososphaeria > Nitrososphaerales > Nitrososphaeraceae > Nitrososphaera. Next base: position 3,894 of record DADA01000052.1, on the reverse strand, counting down.
TGTTGCATAGAGAACGGCCCCAACAAAAGCAGCGAGGGCAGGAATCACGGTCCTGCCACCAACCTTCAGCCTCAGTGCGATTTTGTATAGGTACACGGATGTCAGCGCCAGGCATGGCAGGCTAAGCAAAGTTCCTGCAAATCCTGTCGTGAACAGAACATCAACGAGAGAGAACGGTACGAGCAGAAAATGGGGTAGCGGCATCCAGACGGTTCCGATTTGGCCAAATCCGGGGTTTTCGCCCCAGTCGACTAGTTTTCTTGCCGCGACTAGGTGAGAAACTGCGTCCCAGTAGTAGAGCAGAGAGTATCTGTCAACTACAAAATAGAGATAGAAAGCCGCAACAAGGCCCATCGCCACGACTGCCAGAAACAGTATGGCTGCGGCCTTTGCCTGGGGGGCCTCCATTCTCAGCACAAGCCGTGATCCCCAATTTCAGGATAAAAGCGTTGTCAACGCACCCTCTGCCTCACATCCACGTCTACACCTTGATAGTTTAGCGGCATGCTGCTGTAGGGATAGGAGGTAAAGTCAAAATTCTGTGCGTTGCCAGAAAATGCCCCGACGCTAACCGTGCTATTGTAGATTTCAGATATGCGTTCTTCTTTTAGACTGCCCCGAAAGTGGAGATCTGAGACCAGAACAACCTTCTCGGTCTGGATTTCAAAGTAGAGGAGATCCCGATAGTCGTTCATTGCGTGCGGCATATCAAATACGAAATCATAGGGCCAGGAATAGACAGGACTGGATACTATCGTCGTATTCTTGTCGGATATTGACAGAGCAAAAGCCATGGCTTCGTACTGACCTGACGATGCATCTGTCGTTACTATCAAGGTAGTGCAGATTAATCCGAAAATGCCTACTACCGCCATTGCGGCGTACTGTACTATCTGTTTAGGATTGATCTTTGATATTGTTCTTACGAGCCACACCGCGGACGCAATGCAGAACAATGGTAGTACTGGCAGTAGGTGAAAATACTGTACGTATCCAATAAACCCCAAAAACAGCAAGAATGGCCCAGCCCAAAGCAAGATAAATACATCCTTCTTTAGCGCCGCAAACCCCAATCCGATCAGTCCGAAGATCATCAGAACTGGATCGACAAGAAGAAAAGCCGAAAAGACAGAATAGATGCCTTCACTCTCGCGCTGGGTCTGTGCCATGACTCCGCTTACCCAGCTCTCAAAGGAGCCATCCAGAAGACTTGATGCAGGCCAGAGCAAAGGCACCAATATTACTGGTGCAAACCAAAGTCCGACCATTCCCAGTTTGCTGCTCTTGCTGCCTGCATAAACAAGAAAGCCGACAAGGGGGATCATTGTAAAGAACGGAATCTTGGTATAGATGGACAGACCCAGAAAGATGCCAGAAAGGAGCAGCGGAAGATATCGCGTTCCGCTCGAACGCCCTAACTGCAGGGCAAACAGAACGGACGCCAAGAGGAAAGGTAGTGCAAGTGACTCTAACAGGACTCTGCGGGTGTACCAGCTCGAAGGCATTACTGCGAAAAGTATGGACGCAAAAAGCGCTATGCTCCTGTTTTTGTACCTGTACTCTGAGATCTTGTAAATCAAAAATGTGTCGAGAACTGCCAGCAGCCCGACTGAAAGCCTTGGAACGACGTACAGGGCTTCCATTGATTCAACAGAGACTGATGGGTTCAGAGAATCTGGAAAACCGGTAGCCGCAAACATGCTCGCAAGCAAGATCTGCCCAAACGGCGGATGATCATAGTAATACGGATTTTCTTGAAGGGTTTGATTTTCCAAGACAATCATTGCTTTGCGAACGTAAGCACCTTCGTCATAGAATAGATCAGGAAAACCAGTCACATTCCACAGATGAGTAAAACATGAAAGCGCTAACGGAATCAGAATTAGTAACGAATGTCCCATGACTCGCGGTCGAAGCAAACGGAGAATATGGGCGTCAACCATGCTATTAGAGTCTAGTGCAGGGTGAAGGTTAAAAAGAGCATCTGACACTTTGTACTTCTGTTGCCAGTCCGGCTGGATGATACCGACCTCGCAGTACTAAGATCTCTGATGATGGATGGCCGCAAATCCTTCAGGGCCGTTTCACGCGAGATCAAGATTAGCGCTCCAACCGTCAAGGCAAGATACGAACGACTCAGGAATATGGGTCTCATTACCTCAGTTAGACCCGAGATCGACATGTCCAAGGTTAGTAGGACGAGCAAGAAGGAATACGGCAATGCACTCGAGTTTTTGAAGAAAGAAGGTAGACATTTTCACTTAAGTGTCAAGGGTCTGAATGTTAGATTGAAATGTGAATTTTGTGGTGGCCCCATACACGATAGGCCGAAAGTGCTAAGATTTGCCAACCATGAGAGATTTTTTTGCTGCAACACATGCAGGGCTTCGTACAAAGACAGGCATGGCGGCCGCATAGAAATGATCAAGGAACGATATGGAAAGTCACAGTAGCATTGGGTGTCTCCCAATCACTTTGCCATCAAACTCAAACATCATCACATGAATGTCTAATTGGCCCCCGGAGTACGCTCGCATTTGTTCGAAGACTTCCTTGCATATGGCATCAAAGTAGCCAATCACGTTGTTTTTTGATACTATTTCCGCGACGTGGCGCGCGGTATTGGCACCTCTGATCTCTTTGACAACATCAGGCGAGGCGTTGCATTGAATTGCGAGTCGGGCCATGAATTCCATGTCAACATGGGATCCTGCGACATGGGTCTGTTTCACCCCCATGGCCATCTTTGTCAGCTTGCCGATAAAGCCGGCAATGATCGCCTTCTTCAATTTCTTTGTTGCACATTGCTTCACCGAATAACCGGAAAAATCACCCATCTGAACAAAGCAGTGATCGGGCAGCTCGAATTGTGTCTTGGCAAAGTCTTCGCTTCGGCCACCGGTGGTGAGAACTACGGTGTCCGCACCCATCGCGATAGCCACGTCGAGGCTTTGTCTAATCGAGGCAGCAAATGAGGCAGTAGAGTATGGCAGGACAATCCCCGTCGTACCCAGGATCGAAATGCCGCCCATAATGCCGAGGCGCGGGTTGTCAGTTTTTCTTGCGATTTCTTCTCCCTTTGGAACCGATACTTCGACGCCGATGCCGCGGCTTTTCAATTGTTCGTTGGCCACCTGGACCACCGCCTCCCGCAGCATCTTCATAGGCGTCGGGTTAATTGCAGCCTCGCCTATCTCAAGTCCCAGCCCAGGCTTGGTTACTCTGCCAACTCCCTTACCGCCTTCTATCCTGATTTTTCCGATATCGTCGCTGTAAAATACCGTCGAACAAATCTCTGCGCCATGCGTGGCGTCAGGATCGTCCCCGCCGTCCTTTATCGCAGCGGACGTTACGGCGTGGCCGTTCATCCTTGTCCACGCTATCTTTAGCGTAGCCGTGCCCCCCTTTGGCAACTGCACTCTTACCTGTTCTACTGGCTTGCCAGAAAGGAGCGCGTAAAGCGCCGCCTTTGTAGCTGCGGTAGCCGTAGTTCCCGTGGTATAGCCCGAACGCAAGGAGCCTTTGCGCTTTTTTTCTTCTACCTCTGGCGGCAGTACTTGCTCCTGCTCGGCCAGTTTCAAGTCATTGTAGAATTGCTCGTCTCCTTCCTTTCCGACCATCTCAGAGCAGCACTGTCCCGCCATCAATTATTATCGTGTTGCCGGTGGCAAACGCAAAGTCATCGCTGGCAATGCTGGCAGCTATAGTGGCAACTTCCCGGGGATCGCCCCACCTTTTCATTGCATTTTCCGTTGCTGCCTTTTTCCTTTCAGCAGGAGTCATCGAACCATATGTGGCCTCCGACGCGATGTTGCCTAGCGCGAGAGTGTATGCCCTTACATTTCTTTGCCCGTATTCCAGGGCAATGTGCTTCGTCATTGCGATGATGGCAGG
>DADA01000037.1 GCA_002494895.1 Nitrososphaera sp. UBA210 | reverse complement strand
TGGCAAGGGCCGCACCACGTGGCCCAAAAATCTACCAGGAGAGGCCTGCTTCCGCCTGCGACTTCATCAAAATTCTTTTCTGAAAGTTCTACCAGACTCACATTGCTTGCATGCATGCCAGAGGTTTTCCTGTCTTCGCTCATGTACAACTTCAACTTGTGATATTTCCTATTTAAGACTTATTGGTAGGCAGCTCACCGGCGCCTTCTAGTTACCAAAAACCACACTGCCGAAGCAATTCCGCCGCCGGCAGCAAGCCCTATCAGGCCCACCGACATGATAAGGGGAGCTACATTTGAGACCGACATCTCTACCGTAGCGATGTTCTCGTTCCCCGCGGCATCTGCAGCGACCAGCCTTAACGGATACTTGCCATCGGGAAGTTCGGTCGTGTCCAACGCATATTCTTCCATGCCCGTGACATTGATTGACCTTCTGTCACCTATTTCCAGCACTATGCTCTCCAGGTTGGCATCCTCCGCATCGATAATGACCGTCGCCGGCCCGCTGACGGTAGAGCTCCCCGCAATAGACAGTGACACCTCCGGGGGTGTCCTGTCCACTATTACTGCAACGTTTCTTGTGCCGTTATTCCCGGGAATATCACGCGCTTTTATCGAGAATTCGTAGGTACCCTCCTGTAGCGCAGTCGAGTTTATTGCCGCATACGAAGCGAAGCCAGGATCGATTCTTGTAACGTTGAGGACAGAGATCGTTGTCGGCGACGCTACTCCATTTCTGTCGGTGATGTTCCATGATATGATGGCATCCTCCGCTATCACAACCCTGTCGGCAACATGTGCGCTCCTGTTGCCGACCTGGAGCACCAAGTCCACCCTCGGAGGAGTCCCATCGACTTCAAAGGAGGAAACAAAAGATGTGGAATGGCCAACCAGATCAGTGGAATCTATGCGGAGCCTGTGCATTCCCTCCGCAAGTTCTGCGCCGTTGAGCATAATGTCAAAAGTGCCGCTTGACCCATCAGGCTGGCCGGCTTCAAGATTGTTCGAGTCTCCGGCGTCTATAGTATAAGTCCAGGTGGCCGGGTTCTCTTCAACTATGGTGACAGGGATCTTTTGCGGGTAGCCGCCGACGATCTTTGGAAGTTTCGCCGTAATCAAGGGAGCAATGGTGTCGGGGAGCAAAGTCGAGAACTTGGCTTCGACCTGAACTGGTTCGTACAGACTTTTTCCATGGAACAGCGTGTTGTGCAAGAGCAGGGAGTAAACACCCGTCTGGTTTATGGGGACAAAAAGAAGAGTCGAGTTCTCTCCGCTGTTCTGGCTAAAGTAAAATGCTCCTCCCTCACTGAACGAGGTCGTGCCGAGCCAGTCGTTGGTGGGCCAGCCCGCAAAGGTCTCGAATACTCCCGCGGGGACGCTTGAAGCAACGACCCTGCCATCAGGTCCAAAGGCCATTGCGTTGATGCTTGTAGAGTTGTGAGGCCATGATATCTTTAGGCTCATCGACGTTATCGAGCTATCGTCAACCGTAAAGTAGTACGAGCGCCAGTCGCCTGCTGCGTACCTCGAAGTCATGTCAAAGAGCCCGCCTACGTAGCCGTTCGGACGCAGACCCAGCCTGCTCTCGTCATTTCGCACGCCCGGCGAGAACACCACCGGGACGTCCTTTGGCACGGGCGTGCTGGTAACGACATAGCTGACCGGCATGAGGGTCATGGTCTTGCTGTTATCCGGCCTTATTATTATCGAGCCATAATACACTCCTGGCAGCGTTTCCTTGGTCGTTTCTATCGTCGCCTTCACGGACGCCCTGCCGTTCGCCGGAATGCTCAACGGGACGCTGTTGGTAGTGATGAAATCCTGCGCCAGCTTGATGTCTGGGTTTGCCTGCCTATTGTAGAATTCAATGGTCAGAGTGTAATTCATCGCAGTAGAATTTATCAGTCTGTCTCCCTGCCAGAATGAAAAGACTTCGGGAACAGGATAGACACCAATGAGCGGAGTGTTCGCGAACTTTTCCTGGGGGTCGGCTACTCTGAGTTCCTGTACGGTGCCCCAAGAGCCACCGCGATTTATCATCGAAGTTTCCGTGTAGGAAACATTCCCGTCGTTATTGCTGTCCGCCCAGTCATAGCCATAGACCGAGGCCAGGCGCAGATGGTCGCCAAAGACTTCTGTCAGGTTCATAAAGCTCTCAAATGGGAAAGTGACTTTGGCCACCATAAGGTCGGCATCTTTGGGAATGCCGCCAACCTCACTGTCAAGGTTGTAGTAGTTGGGGATAAAGCCAAATTCGGTAGTATTATGCACCGGGTCTGTCTGGAATAGGCGGGTGGTGTTTCGTATCTCATGCCTCGATACAAGCGTTTCGATAACAGATGAAACACGAGCGTTAATCACCTTCTCTGTAGGATTCTCTACGACAATGTTTGTTGTGGCAGACTCGCCCTGCTCTATTTGGCCTGCAAACCATCTAGACTCGCCGTACTTTATGTCAAGCCTGCTAGTAATGTTCTGCGCTCCGTCGATTATTCCAAGCGTGTTATTGTATGAATAGATAGCTGAAGA
>DADA01000039.1 GCA_002494895.1 Nitrososphaera sp. UBA210 | reverse complement strand
TATTCGCTGATGGGAGATCCAAACGCGTCCATCCCTACCCCGGAGCCTGTCTACTACAGGCCAATGTTCGGCGCGCTGGGCAGGGCCAAGTATTCAACATCTGTCACCTTCAGCTCGAAACTTGCAGTGAGAAACGGAACGGCGAAAAAGCTGGGACTCCAAAAGAAATTGCTTCCTGTCAAGAACTGCCGAAGAATAGGCAAGGCCGACATGCTTCACAATGGCCTGACGCCAAAGATCGAAGTGGACCCGGAGACATACGAGGTCAAGGTGGACGGAAAGCTTGCGACTGTTCCGGCTGCCGACAAGGTATCGCTTGGAAGGCTTTACAACCTGTTCTAGTTCGACAGCCGAAAACCACTAAATATTTATAGTTACTAATTAGACTGAGGATTGTGTCTCCCGTGAAAACCAAAGCTGAAATCGAAAAGGCATCGAAAAAGACGATCGAGGCCCTTTATGGAACAGACATCCGCGATTTCAAGATAAGGGTGCTTTTCCCTTTTCCAAGTGAGCTAAAGCACGATTCTTGGGACGTCCAGGTCACATTCCTTCAGGGCAAGCTCCAGTATACTGTTGACCTGATAATCCAGGAAAATGACGGCAAGGTGACAAACGCCAGGCTCATAGACACGATGGTTCCGCTCTAGGGCAGCAAGGATTATTACCTTTTTTCTCATAGGCACCACGGCCCTTGGATCTGCGTGACATTGCTCATCATTCGCTGATTGCGGGCCGGGAAGCTGGCAAGCTGCTCAAAGAGAACTTTGGCAAGTCGCACAAGGTTTCGATCAAGCCCGACAATTCTTTTGTCACGCATGTGGACAGGGAATCGCAACAAATGCTGATGTCGTATCTAGGCGGGCAGTTCCCCGATGTCCCGTTCGTAGCTGAAGAGCAGGACAGGCGAGTGAACGAGTCCGTGAACACGGACGGCCCCTATTTTGTCATCGATCCTCTTGACGGAACGGCAACGTTTGTGAGCGGTATACCTTTCTTCTGCGTCTCCATAGCACTCTGCCAAGGTCCCCGCACTTTGATGGGAGTGCTGGTGGATCCGAACCATAACGAGGAGTTTACAGCAACTGCCGGCAGCGGGGCATTCGTGAACGGCAAAAAGATCGCAGTCACGAAACGAGCAAAGCTGGAGGAGTCTACCCTGAACATCAATCATAACAGGTTCGACCAAAAGACTTTTGACGCGATAAACAAGAACATACTGAAAAAGATACGGAGATTCCACAAGATGGGAAGCCTCTGCCTTGAGGTCGCATACGTCGCTGCCGGGCGGATTGACGGTACGATAAATAACGACCTGTCGATGTGGGACATTGCTGCTGCGGGCCTTGTAGTGGAGGAAGCCGGCGGAAAGTGGACTTTGCTCGACGGCCGCAAGCCACGATTCCCCCTGTTTGAAAAAATGCATATCTGTGCAAGCAATGGGATCATCCACGATCAGCTGCTGCGCGGCGTAAATTCAAACTAGTGCACCATTTTCCGGTTCAAAATGCGATTGATAATGGCAGTACCTTAAAAAAAGGGTAAAAAGCACCGAACGTGGATGCTAGCTGGCGACAAGCCGATATTTAGGGTCGGGACTTTTCAATTCCAAACCCGGCATTTGTTGGTAATTGCCGTACTTGCCCTTGCGTTTTCTGCCGCACTTATCATGAGATTCTACCCGGTAAAGTATGGGTTCTATCTGAACGAGTTCGACCCGTACTTTGACTATCGAGCCACGAAATTCATAGTCGACAACGGTCTGGACGCGTACTGGAACTGGCATGACGAAATGTCGTGGTATCCGGAGGGTAGAGATGTTCCCGGGTCTTCGCAGTCCGTCCTTCACATTACAGCTGCCTACATGTATCAGGCCTTTGGAGGGGGAATGTCGCTCCTTGACTTTACGATAGTGTTTCCGGCAGTAATGGGCTCTCTGACAGTTGTTGTAATATTTGCCTTTGTAAGGGTTCTTGGCGGCACGACGGCAGGCCTCTTTTCAGCGCTCCTGCTGGCTTTCAGCCCTTCAATCATCCAGAGGGGCAACCTTGGCTGGTTCAAGTCAGAACCTCTGGGTCTATTCTTTGGTCTGCTGGCAATCTACCTGTTCATTTCCGCGATCAAGCACAAGGAGATAAAGTACGCCATTCCAAAGGCGGTCGTAGGCGCCATCATACTGGGCCTTGCCAACGGTTCATGGGGAGGCATACAGTATTTCGCCATACCGCTATCGATCTTTTTCATCGCGCTTCCGTTCTTCAAACGGGATCTCACGATTCCCATGTACGTCGTCATTGTATTCACAGTAATATCACTTCTGAGCTCGGCCGCCTTCCCAAGGCCAGGTATCTCGTATGTCCTTGGCCTGCCTGGAATAGCGATGATAGGGGGCACAGTCTTTTTGGTGATTGCAACTTTTCTCAAAAAGATCGGAGGACCTAGAAAGCAGCTCAGAAACACGATTTACCTCCTGATCGCCTTTATCGCCGTCGCAGCAGGTGTGCTCGCAGCCGGGGCCTACGTGACACCCAGCTTTAGGTATCTTAATGCTGTCAATCCGTTCATTAGCGCACAAAATCCGCTGGTGGAATCTGTTGCAGAGCACTTTACTCCCACCGTCGCGGACTATTTCATCGACTTTTCCATCCTCTTGATGTTTGCAGGCTTGGGAATATGGCTGGCCTTTAGGCGGAGAGATGACATGGCGATATTCGCACTTATCATTGGGCTGACTGGGGTCTATGTCAGTGCAACCTTTGCCAGGCTCCTGGTATTCGCGTCAATAGGCATTATTGTACTTGCAGGTCTTGGACTTTACGAAGTAACGCGCAGTGTCCTTGCCCACAGGGAAGCGACACCAGTGTCGAGCGCAGCATCTGCCGCAGCTAGGGCGACAGCTCTCACGAGGGAAGAGAGAAGAAAGATGGAGTTCGGCGGCCTCGGCTCGCGATCCGGTCAATCCATGAGAATGGCCTACGCGGCAGTCATCATAATGATGCTTTCAATTCCATTGTTCTATCCCGCCAATTCAAACTGGATCAGTTCTGCAGATGTCCCGGCCGCCATTGCAAATGGCGGTACTGGGTATAGATTGTCAACGGACGACTGGCTAGATGCCCTGGATTGGATATCAAATAATACAGAGCCTGATGCGGTGATAGCAGCTTGGTGGGACTATGGCTATTGGATTACGGCTCTGGGCAACCGGACGACACTGGCAGACAACGCAACAATTAACCAGACACGCATTGAAAGGCTGGCAAAGATGCTCATCTCGGACGAACAGTCTGGAATCAAGATTGCCCAAGACCTGCAGGCTGACTATATTGCCGTCTATGCCGTCGGTCAGATAAGGTTCTTTGGCACAACCAACGGGACGGCTACCAATTCCACTTCAGAGAACATCCCTATCTACTCTCTCGGCCAGGGTGGAGATGAAAGCAAGAAGCAGTGGTTCATGAGGATTGGGGGCTTTGACGAAGACAGGTACATCGAGGAAGACGGCTTTACGCCTACTTCCGAGTTCTGGAACGGGACGCTCCTTGGCAGGTTGTTCCCGTTTGAGACAGTTAACTATGCATCGTTCGGACCTAACGGAGAGCTAGTAAGGCTGGAACCAGTTTGGACGCAAGGCCTTACTGGGCTATACGCTCAGAATGTAAAGTACCCTGCAGATGGGGGACCGAGCCAGCCGCTGCATCTGGTCTACTCGTCACCGAGCTTTAATAACAAGGAGAACATCATGTTCGGGGTTTTCATTTACAAGGTCAACCATGATTACGTGCCCAAACCAGTGGGCGACCCGTATGCACCCCAAGAGCCTACGCAACCGTCCCAGCCTTCGGGTTCTGACATGACGCCTTCAGACAAGATAGCATTAATCGAGACGACGCAGGGAACAATCAAAGTCGAATTCTTCCCGAACGTCGCGCCAAAACACGTGGACAACTTCATAAGCCTTGCGAACAAGAGTTTCTACGATGGAACACTCTTCCACAGAATCGTTCCAGGTTTTGTAATTCAGGGTGGCGATCCCAATACTGTCAATAGCACCGACAGAAATATTTGGGGACAGGGCGGCCCGGGATACGAAGTCAGCGAGGAATTCAATGCTATTACGCATGACAGAGGAATCCTGTCGATGGCGCGGGCAACAGATCCGGACAGTGCTGGCTCGCAATTCTTCATCGTTCTAAGGGGCGACGAACTCACGAAACGGGCTCTCGACAATCAGTATACGGTCTTTGGCAGAGTCATAGAAGGGATGGATGTCGTTGACAAGATAGCTGCATTGCAGACACTCCAGAGCGGGATTACGAAAGACCAGCCGATTAACCCTGACGAAGCAAGGATAACCTCAATCAAGATAGTGCAGAGATAAGAACACGATCAAGTTTTGACGACAAAGGAATAAACGGACTACCGGCTATGGTACCGTTCAGTACCTCTGAAAGCAAAAGGCAGAGCTGCAATTAGCGCGTGCGCCTCTATCGTTTTTGAGGTAGTTCGAGATAGGCAAAAAATATGCGGGTTGTTCGTCATGCAGCTCCTCAGATAATTATATAATCGTCGTATCTGTCTCAAAGCTGACAAATGACCAAGAAGAACCTTGTTTTTCGTGCATGGTATTATCTTAGAACCGGATATTCTATCTACGTCGGACTGACTATTGCAGGCATAAACTTGCTTGTTACAGTGTACTATCTTGCGATAAAGAGCATACCTTCGCTTCAGGTCATTTTCCCAGATTTTGCTACCTGGACCATAATAGTTACCGGAAGCATGGTTCCGATTACGATACTCATAGGGTGGCTGCATGTCAAGAGGACGCGGGCATACTCTTCCGAAATTGATATCCAAACCGAAGTCAACCCGTACTTTTACAAGTTGCCTCCCGGCTACAACAAAGAGCTGCTCGTCCCTACATACCTTGAACTGTTGAGGCTAACCCTGAAGACACTGAACAAAGAGCCTGTGACTGAGGAGGAGAAAAAGCGGGTGATGGAACTGCAAAAAGGTCTTGAAAACCTGATAGGCGGCGGCTACTCTGGCCTACCAAAAGGCAGAACCCTCCCATCAATGGACGAGGCTGAAAGAAATGAGTGATGCTGCCCGGCCACAAGACACTAGCAGGTGAATCAAGCGAGGGCAAAATAGGTAGGCGTCTTACCATGCAGCGGGACAAGGATCTGATCTTTGTATTTGAAGAGGCCGGAGCTGCAGAGCTCATCGACTCTGTCAGAAAACGACAGAATGAAGTTGTCGTTGTTTGTGCCACTCCCGATTTACAAGACAATCTGTCAGGCGCAGAATATACCTGCAGGCTCCTAGGAGAATATTCTCAGGGCAACAGCGAGGGGCGGAATGTGCTGTCTTGGATTCAAACTTGGCCCGACATCCCAGTGCTTGAGGGGAAGAGTTTCAAGGAGCTTCTGGTCTACAAAGGGATAAGCGTATTCTGGTTTTTGCAAACGCGCCTGTATCTGCACAGGATGCAAGAGCTGCTGGTGATGATAGACCGCTTAAAGCTGGCCATCGCCGCAGAACGCCCAGCAGATGTGTGGGTCACCGGCAACCGTGATGCACAATATATCATAGCAGTGCTGCAGGGCAAGTCCTTGGATGGCGACCTCACATCTGGGAGCAACATCGGCTACAAGAGCTACAGCGGGCTCCCCACGCTGAAGTTGCTCCTGCTCAAAATCTTGCGGGGTACGCTCGTTCGACCGGGAGTCGGCGGCAGGAGGAAGGAGGGCAAGATACTTGTAATTTCCGCGGGTACTAGCTGGCGCAGGGATTTTGATTTCGAATCGCAGAAATATGTGGTCAGGGATGTCTTTTTCCATGCGATCGTAGGAAGGCTTTCAGGGATGGGCTATGACCTAACCGCGATAGATTTTGAGAACAGGGCGAACCGGCTGCCAAGGGCTTATTTCGATAATGTCGAGCGGCGAAAGGCCTTCGGGGTCGCAGTCATACCATGGGAAAAGTATGTCGACTGGGGGATCTTAACAAAAAGCAGGCAGGCAGCCAAGAAGCTCACCGAAACATGGAAAAAGTTGCAGGTTTCGAAAGAGTTTGCCGATTCCTTGGTCTATTCCGGTGTGCCACTCTACTGGTTGGTGAAGTCAGACTTTGAAGGCCTGTTCAAGAGCCTCAAGGCTTTCGCGGCGGTCTCGTTTATAGAAGCCGCAGACAAGATTCTGGAGGCCGAAAAGCCACTGGCAGTCATAATGCATGACGAGTACGGCGCCATACAGATGTCTATGATAAACGCAGCCAAGAAGAAAGGAATACCTACGATTTCGATGCAACATGGAATGATATACCCTGACCACCTCTCCTACGTACACGAGCTGTCGCATGTCCAGGGAAAAAACCCGGATACGCTCTTTCCTCTGCCGGATAGGATGTGTGTATGGAGCGAAAGCGCCAAGCAGATCTTGCTGAAGACAGGAAACTTTCCCCCGGCAGTCCCTGTGGTGACAGGGGATCCAAGAGTGGACTATTTGCACAAAGCGCGGTCCTCATTTGACCGAAAAAAAATAACCAGAGGCTTGGGCGTGCCAGACGTCAAGAAAATAGTGATGTTTGCAACGGATAATCTGCAGGCCGCCGATGAAAAAATACTCGTTGCCAAAAGCGTGTTTAGGGCAGTCAAGACGCTGCCCGAGTGTTCTTTGATAATCAAGGTCCACCCAAATGAGGAGGACCACATGTTCTATCACAAGCTTGCTGAAGAGATGGCATTGCAGGAAACGGTTGTGGTCAGAAATGTCAACTTGTATGAACTTCTCTACATTTCCAACGTTGTAGTAGTCGCATTTTCGACGGTGGGGGCGGAGGCCTTGCGAATGGGCAAGCCGGTCGTATCACTTAACTTGACCCGCCCCCACGACGTACCTTTCGTCAGGAAAAACATAGCTGAGGTCGTAAGAAGTGCCGGTGCCGTCGCAGCATCTCTCAAAAAGTGCCTTGACGAAGAAGTGGTAGGAGAAGAGAGGCGGAAAAAATTTGCAGAAGAGGAGCTTGGTGCAGTCGATGGGCATGCAACTGACAGGGTGATCAAAGTGGTGCTTGACGCTATAGGGAAGTGTTGACACAGATGGGGCAACAAATTCCCAAAACACGTGTGCTGATTGTCGGTGGATCTGGATTTCTGGGATCGCACGTCATGAGGCATTGCGCCCGGATGGATCTTATGGTATTTGGGACGTCGGCCCATGCGCGGCGGCAGAACCCGCTTACAGTGGACATCTCGGACCGCGCGCAAATTCTCGAGGCAGTAAAACTTTCGAGACCTGACTGCGTGATAAATTGCGCAGCGATGGCTGATGTTGACGAATGCGAAAGAAATCCAGAAATGGCTCGTGCTGTGAATTCTGTTGGCGCCAAAAACCTAGCGGAGGTCTGCAGCGAGAATGGAATACGCCTTGTGCACGTATCCACTGACTCGGTTTTTGATGGCAGGCGGGGTGGCTATTCGGAAGAATCTGAGCCCAACCCTCTCAATGTCTATTCGAAGACCAAGGTAGAAGGGGAACGATTCGTATCCTCAACAATGACGGATTATGTCATCGCGCGGACCAACTTTTACGGCCTGAATGGCAGCGGAAAGGGCCTCCTGAACTGGATCGTTCGGGGTCTGGTGGAGAGCAAAGAAATGATCGGCTTTGACGACGTGGTCTTTAATCCGCTCTGGGCGGGCGATCTTGCATCCTGTCTTGTGGAGCTGGTCAGCGTCAAGTTCAGAGGAATGCTGAACTGTGCGGGCGACCAGGTGCTATCAAAATACAAATTTGCCCAGGCTGTGGCCGATGCCCTCGGCTATCGCGATGCCAAGATCAAAAGGGGATCTTCTGACGATATCCCACTTTTGACGCGGCGGCCGAAGCGAACGCATCTCTTGAACGAAAAGATGAGCGCATTACTAAAGACTAAAATACATTCTCTTGAGGAGGTACTTCGTGACCCTTCCTTCGATATCTATAGGTTCAAGAAAACTTGAAAAATACCGCAGCGTCTATGTCATAGCAGAAATAGGCTCAAACCACGACGGAGACATCAGGCGCGCAAAAGACCTAATACAGAAGGCAAAAGAATGTGGGGCTGACGCGGCGAAGTTTCAGTGTTTCATCGCAGGGGACCTCATATCGAAGCGGGGTTTCAAAAAAAAAGAGTCGTTCCAGTCGAAGTGGAAAAAGAGCGTCTGGGACACGTACGTGGAAGCCGAGTTTCCCCGCAAGTGGCATAGCGAGCTCGCAGACTTTGCTAGATCCCAAGGAATCGACTTTTTCACAAGTCCGTGGGACAGTGAGGCGCTTGACTACCTGGTCAAAATCAGAGCGCCAGCAATAAAGATAGGTTCGGGCGACATCAACAATTACAGTCTCTTGAGAAGGGCAGGATCCATAGGCAAGCCCGTTCTACTGGGGACGGGGGCTAGCGACCTTGCAGAGGTTGAAAGTGCGGTCCGAGTAATAAAGTCCTCCGGGAACCAAAAGATAGTGCTGATGCACTGTGTCGTCAACTACCCATCTGACATATACCAGGCAAACGTTAGGGTGCTGCCTGCAATGGAGCTGGCGTTTGGGCTCCAAGTGGGCTACTCTGATCACTCGCCAGGCAGCCTTGTAGCGACGAGCGCCGTCTCGCTTGGCGCAACCGTCATCGAAAAGCACTTTACTGACGACAGGTCGCGTAGTGGACCAGACCACACACATTCAATGAACCCTAAAGAGTTCGCGGAAATGGTCTCAAGGATACGCATCCTGCAAAAGGCTCTGGGCGACGGGGTAAAAGCGCCTGTGCCTGACGAAAAAAAGACGATGGTCCTTCAACGTAGGTCCATTTTTGCAGTAAGGCCCATAGCGAAAGGAGCCAAGATCACCAGAGATAAGGTCCGTCTGCTTCGGCCTGCCGTCGGAATTGCACCAAAAGACCTCCATATCGTATTGGGCAGAAAAGCAACCAAGGACATCGAACCGTACGAGCCACTTCAGTGGTCGATGGTCTAGTCAGCACTGGACTGTTTGCTAAGGACAGTGTCTGAGCTTTTTCGCGAAGCATCAAACCTTGCTATAAAATAATAAATAATTCTGCAAGAACCTAGGAGTCATTGTCCGATTTTGTCATCCCTGACGACCGGCTTTTCGTTATAGCCGAGATCGCCAACGGACATATGGGAGATCCATCAAAGCTGAGAAAGCTTGTCCAAGAGGCTGCCAGTGCGAAACCCGACGCGATAAAATTCCAGTTCTTCAAAGCAAGGGAGCTTTTGGTCACTAACCACAGAGAGTATGATTTGTTTGAGAAACTCGAAATCGACGACAGCGTATGGCTTGAAATAATCAAGAGAGTAAAGGAAGACGGGATAAGGGTTTTTGCAGATGTCTTCAGCCTGAGCCGGGCCATGTTTGCAAGCAGAGTAAAGGTCGACGCGTTCAAGGTCCACTCGTCTGACGTGAACAACGTCGAGCTCCTAAAGTACGTCGCGTCCACTGGAAAACCGATCCTACTGTCATGCTCGGGCTGCGCCGCAAACGAAATCGACAATGCAATCAGCCTGATAAAAAGGAACGGCGGCTCCCAAATAGTACTGATGCACGGTTTCCAGGGGTTCCCTACACGACTTTCAGAGGTCAACCTGCGGAGGATAACGGGCCTCAAACGCAGATACGGCCTGCCTGTAGGATACATGGATCATATCGACGGCGATTCAGAGCTCGCAGTGTACCTGCCAATGGTTGCCCTAGGGTTTGGCGCAAACGTCATCGAAAAGCACATTACTTCAGACAGGTCGCTCAAGGAGGAAGACTACCAGTCTGCACTGAACCCCCGCGAGTTTCGGCAAATGGTTCGCCTGCTCAAGAAGGCCTACCAGTCTGGCGGCTCGCCTTCGCTTGACATATCCGGAGGCGAACTAATCTACCGTAAGAACATGAAAAAGAGAATAGTCGCGAGCAGGGAGTTGCCTTCCGGCCACATGATTACCCGAAAGGACATTGCCCTGAAGAGGGTCAGCCGCACCGTGCCGGAAATATCAGAGCACCAAGTGATGGGAGCTCTGACGAGGAAGCGCGTGAGGCGCGACATGCCTCTTATTCCGTCTATCGTCAAGCTAAACGACTTCAAGGTGGCGGCTACGATTGCATGCAGAGTCGACTCAACTCGCCTTTTCGCGAAACCGCTGCAGAAGGTGGACAGCCGGACTATTCTTGACCACATAATCTTGCAGCTGAGTCAGAGCAAACTCATAGACGAGATCGTTCTTGCAATTAGCGAGAAGCCTGGCAACGAAATATTTGTAGAGTATGCCAGGGAACATGACTTGAAATTTGTCCGTGGGGACGACAGAGATGTCCTGCAGCGCGTGATAGCGGCCGCCGAGCACGTTGATGCGACCGTAGTATTTCGAATAACGTCTGAAGACCCGTTCATGTACTGGCAGGCAATAGACCCCGCACTAGAGAAACACCGGCTTTCTAAGGTGGACTTTACCTACACCCCAAACCTGCCTGAAGGTGCAGGCTTTGAAATAATCAACCTCTCTGCGCTGAAAGACTCGCATACAAAGGGAACAAGGAAGAATCGCAGTGAACTCGTTACGTCTTACATATTTGAACACCAGAAGGATTTCAAGATCTCGGCATTTTTGGCCGACAGGGATCTTCAGAGGCCTGAGATAAGACTGACAGTGGATTACCCTGAAGATCTCATGCTAGTCCGCGCCATAGCTTCGAGGTTGCTATCTGGGAAGATGCTACCCGATCTCAGATCTATCTTGAGACTACTCGACAGGCATCCTGAATTAATAGAGATGAACAGAAAATTTGCCGGAGGCGGGATAAGGAATTGGCTCTAGTCCAGCAAGACACCGACAGACACTTCACTCGGGAATTTTCATGTTCCACCGTCTGAGCAAATCTAGGAACTTTGGGCCTACAAAGTTTTCATGCTTTTGCAGCGAGCGGACACTTCCTATCATTGCCAGGGTCAGATCAATTACCGCGTAAAGAGGTCGTTGGTGCAAAGCCGGTCAATCTCAAAGCCATGCGCGTATGGAGTCACTTACTCATTATTTTTTGTACTTGTCCTAGGACGGGTTTTCAATCGGGACGATCTCGATCGTTATTCGAGCTCATTACACGCGTCTGTTACTATTCTCGCATTGTCTACGGTCATGGTGTTGTAGATGGGGAGTGTAAGGGCGCGGCTGAACATATCTTCGGCGTTTGGACATCTGAAACGGCGGAGCTCTTCGTTGGATGGCTGCAAGTGGATGGGAGTCCATGATTTTCTGGCGTCGATCCCGCGGCTGACCAAGTGTTTCACAAGGCGGTCGCGGAACCTTCTGTCTTTGGCCAGGCCAAAGAACATCATGTACGAGTGTCTTGAGACATATTTTGGTACTTGCTGGAAGCCGATGATGCTGATCCTCTTCATGTATTCCTGCGCGATTTTGTTCCTGTTTGCGACATATTCTTCTACCTTTTTGAGCTGCGCGATTCCTATGGCTGACTGCAGGTCAGTCGTCCTAAAGTTTGCACCAATCACATCGTGGACGTACCTCTCTTTCGTGCGACCGTAGTCTCTGATCTTTTGAACGGCTCTTAATATTTTCCTGTCAAGGGAGGAGATGCAGCCGCCCTCTATGGTGGTAATCTGTTTGGCTATCTGGAAACTGAATATCGTCGTGTGCTCAAAAGAGCCAAGCGGCCTGTTCTTGTACCTTGCTCCGAAGGCTTCCGCCGCGTCTTCTATCAGCGAAAAGTGGTATCTGCGGGACAGGTCGACAAAGGCATCAACGTCTGCAGGCATCCCTGCAACGTCGACTGTGATGACGAACTTGATGTCTCTATGCCTCCTGAGTGACTTTTCGAGGGCTCCCGGATCGATATTCAATGTGGAGGGATCTGAATCAACCACGACTATCCTTGCTCCAAGCATTTTGGCCGCGGACGATGTCGCGATAAACGTGAAGGAAGGGACTGCCACCTTGTCTCCAGGTCGTAGCCCGTGCGCCGCCAATGAGCAGAGGAGTGCAGAAGAACCGTTGTTTACAACGGCGACGTTGGCTGAAAGGTACTCGGAAAGCATTGACTCAAATTTTTCAGTCACCTTGCCCTGGGTGGGCCAGCCGCTCTTGAGAACCGACATCACTGCGTCCATCTCTTCGGCCCCGATATCCGGGCTGCTCATCGGCACCCTGAATTCAGGTGGCATGCGCTACAGACGGGCTCTGTATTATAATATGTTTCTCGTAACTTGCATCAGCCTTTGGCTGGAAATACGCGTAGTTCAGGCAGTGGTAGTATGAGTCTTCCGCCGCTTTTGAGGAATTCTTTTTCCCTGTCGATGAATTCATCCGCAAAATACCATGGCAGAACAAAGAAATAGTCAGGCTTCTCGTTCCTTGCCTGCTCCTCGGAGATTATTGGGATAAGTGTCCCCACCGTTTTCTTGCCCCACTTCGAAGGGTTCCTGTCTGCGGCGGCATTTACCAACCGGTGGTCCAGATTGTAGTATTGCAGCAGGGTGTTTCCCCTAGTTGAAGCCCCGTACGCGTAGATGCTCTTTCCTTTCTTTACCTCTGCCTTTATGAAATTGTAGGTTTTGTCTTTCAGGCGTCCTAGCCTGTTGGCAAACCTGCGATAAGTCCGGGGGTCTTCAAGGCCTCCCTTTTTCTCGCGTGCGCGCATACTGCCTACGCTTCTCTTTACTGTGTATTTCTTGCAGCCTTTATGCTTGACGTAGGCGCGCATACTGCCTCCGTTGATGTCGTTCAGCTCCACATCAAAGACCACAAGACCATGCATCTCAAGCAGGTGCTGCAGCGACAGGAGCGAGTAGTATTCCAGGTGCTCGTGGACTATGTTGTCAAAGGCGTTGTTCGCAAGCATCGTTGCGAGGTAGTTCATCTGTATTATCCAAATTCCGTTCTCGTCCAGCACCTTGGCAAGCTGAGAAGTAAACGCGTTCGGATCCTCAAGGTCGTAGAACATCGCTATGCTGGTGACGACCATGGCCTTTTTGCTCCCACACGCGTCTTTGAAAGCGTCATAGTTGAAAAAGTCGTTTATTATCCTGGTCGTGCCTACCTGCGCGTCTCTGACAAGGTTGACTGCGGGTTCAAAGCCGACCAGCTGCAAGTTTTTGTTGTCATAGCATCGCAATAGAGTGCCGTCGTTTGCCCCGATGTCCAGGACGATGTCA
>DADA01000069.1 GCA_002494895.1 Nitrososphaera sp. UBA210 | reverse complement strand
CTTCGACTGCCCCGGCCGGGGCCATTGCGTTCACGGCTTCCTTGGTGACCAGCCCCGGAATATAGACGAAATTTTCCACGAGTGAATCCCACTGTTTTCTGGACAGCGAACTAAGGGAGACGTTGTAGTCATGGTCGCCGGTGAAATGAATGACCGCGTCTATCTGCCCGAATTTCGTTTTTGCGGTATTAAATATACGCCTTACGCTGCCCTCATCCAGCAAGTCTATGGCGTGGCTGTGAAAATCTTTGTACTCGGGCAGGCCGCTTTGGGAGCTTGTGAGGACTATTACCTGCTTGGCGCCGGAGGATTGCATCGACTGTGCCATTTTTTTTATCCGCGACACGTCCCTTGGTGACGATGAACTGGTGGTGAGCACTATTACCTTGCCGGTCAGATCCGCCTGGGCAGGGCCGTTCACTGCTGTTCCAACAATTGGCTTTACAGGATAGAAAACCCGGTCGTTTGGAATTACCCTGCCGTTAATCAGCTTGCTTATCTTTTCATCGCAAAGGTTCATGACCATTTCAGCAACATCCTCCTGCGTCAGGAATTCGCCGTCAACTATCATCTTGCTGGTATTGTTCTGAATTTTTTCGGCAATCTCTTGTATCTTGGCAAGCGAGCCTGACACTATCTCCCCGAGCTTGGTTTTGGCATCGTCAGTCGCCTGTCCCCTCGAAGAGGCTATCTCAGAAGCCACCTGCCGCACGCCTGTTGCCACTACATCTTCAGGTTCACCAAGTAGCGGAAGCGCACCAGCCGTTACCATCTCGACTTCGACCGAGCTGAGTCCTGGATATCCGCCTATTCTGAGAAATTCCGCAGCCGCTTTTGGATAGACGGTCTTGTAGATCCTGTCAGAATGGACTGGTCCGGGGTTCGTGGAGATCGAACGTATCCCGCGTTCGGCCAGCTCCCACGCGAGGGCCTCTGCCAGTCTGTTCTTGGCCCCCTGTGCGGCCGTGTATGGCGTTCTGAATCGATACGGGCGCTGCTCGTAACGGTTCTCTTCGGTAAAGAAAGTAGCGATAGTGATGAGCTTGCCCCCTTTTTCCATCGCACTCAGGCCGCTGGCGGAAGTCCAGAACGTCCCGGTCAGGTGTATGGCTACTGCGTCTCGAAATTCCTTGACGCTTGCGTTGGTGAAGGTTTTGACCGGGCCGGACACGCCAGCGTTGTTAACTATAATGTCTACCCTGCCGAGTTGCTGCTTTACTCCATCGAACATGGAATTGATGCCAGACTCGTCAGCAACATCCACGCCGGGGAAGGCAACCACCCGGCCTTTGGATCCTGATGAAGTAATTATCTCGTTCAGTATTTTAGAAGTCTGGTCGAGCGGCTCCTTCCTTCGCCCCATTATTACAATGTTGGCGCCCTGCTCCGCGAATTTCCTTGCTATTGCCTGGCCTATGCCTGTGCCACTTCCGGTGACGACAACTGTCTTACCACCGAATCTCTGATTTGACATTAAGGCTTGCGACTCCATAGTGTTGGCAATTCTCCAACACTATTAAAGCTAACTTTATCTCAAGATTGATGTATCACGACCGATCTAAGAGGTGGGTCTAGGCTTGTACTCCCAGCTTTCTCAATTTCTGTCGGACGTGCATGGCGATCCTGTCCGCAATTTCCAGCATCGTCCCATCATATGAAGACCTGTCTTCGTGCGTCCACTTGCCATAAATCCTGATATTGTCGTCCTGCGGGTCTACGCGGATTTCGCCCACGTGCAGCATGGCTTTCTTTAACAGCTCCGTCAGCTCAGAGTCTGACTGGAGGTCATTTGTAAAACCGTCAAGGCCTGTCCACCTGACGTCTATAACACGCTTGTTTCCAAAGCGACCCCGTGTGATAGGCTCACACCTAGCGAGAAAGCTCGCATTTTCATCGCTTTCAACCTGAATTATATAGTGCACCTGATAGTACGGCAGTGCGCCATATGGAAGCGGGGCTGGATCCTGTTCTAGAATCATCTCAATTCCTCTGCAATACCTGAATAAAGTCGATGTTTTTTCCTCTGACTCTGATCAGTCCTTTGTTCGTGGCAAGTCTTGAAGACAGCGCGAACAGCTGGCTGTAATACGGCCCCTTTTCCAGAGGATGCGACCCTAGATCTAGCGCATCGGATTGCACCCCGGCTTTCTTCATTTCTTCTGCCATTGTCTGGCTTGGACTCAATATTTTCGCAACAACAGGCTCAATTTCACCGTGGCCATGCTCTTCTTCGTGAGTATCGTCGTGCTCCACGAATGGAGGTAAAAATAACAGCCACAAATAAATTCTGCTAAACGAAACTTTGACCAGTAAATAGTCGAGCAGGAACTGCTACCCTGTCATTGATGCCGACAAGCCCGCCAATGAGAATTTCATAGGTAGCTGCCGGAATCAGGCTAGAAGGGATAGTTGCACCCCCGAGAATCTGTGTTGAAGCAATACCCTTCTTTTTTTCTTTTTTGGAGAGCTAGGATAGCTGTCTTGCAGCACTAAGCGGCAGACTATTCCATACAATGTTTTATCCAACCGTTCACTATCTTGAGAGCATGATAAGCTTAAAGGTAGGTGGATTCATTGTAGCAGCCTTCATTGCTGGAGCTTTTTTGGCATCTCCAGAGCTAAGAGCATATGCTGCAAACACCGTATTCTCTACAGACATCAAGGACGGGGAAGTCAAGACACCGGATCTAGCGAATAATGCGGTAACAGCAGCAAAGATAAAGGATGGAGAGGTAAAGGCGGCTGAAATAGCAACGGATGCTGTAGGTGCGGCTGAATTAGCTGGCGTGACCAAGCTGCTCTTCGGTGAATGTACAGTTACCGTTAACACCCCTATAGCTGCTGGCGGGGCAATAGGTCCCCCCTGTCTTATCAGTGGCATAGATCTTGACGACAGAGTTATAGCAATGCTGAATAAAAGTAACAACCCAAGTGCTATCGCCTGCATTAATACTTCATCTGCCTACTCACGGGGGGAAGAAGGAGTTGAAATGATATTGAGAAACGAATGCAGCGTCCCAGTTACTCTCGGCACTGCCACGATTGGTGTCATGGTGTACGACAAATAGCAGGATGAGCCTGGGCTGCAATACTATGTAGGTTGCTCTGTCTGGAGCTACAGCTCATGGAATAGACACTGCCAACCAGTTCAGAGCATTGCTAGGTCAGCCTGAAGTAGTCTGGGATGAAATGAAGCAGGCTAGGCTAGATCTTCTAACTCAAACCCGGGCTTACTATTTATTAGTTAAATAATATCGAAATTCTACTACTTGCGCTTTCGCATCATCTTCAGATACTTTTCTGCTCCAATCTTTTGAAGATTATCCGCCTTTCGGAGGATGCTGCTTTCAAGTCTTGCTTTGTATTTGGCCACTTTCTTCGCGATATCTGGATGCGCAAGCGCAAGGATCTGGCAGGCAAGAATTCCAGCGTTCTTTCCTCCATTTATGGCGACTGTGGCGACGGGCACACCAGGGGGCATTTGTGCGATTGACAGCAATGAATCGAGGCCGTCCATGCTCCTGGTTCTTATTGGCACGCCTATGACGGGCAATGGCGTGAGAGAAGCGACCATCCCGGGAAGATGAGCCGCCCCACCTGCGCCTGCAATTATGACTTCAAATCCCTTTTGTTTGGCGTTCATCGCGTAATCGAACATTGCCTTGGTTGTCCTGTGTGCCGATACTATCTCCACGTTGTGGGAGACTTTGAACTCAACTAGCAGATCACGCGCTTCCTTCATTACTTCAAGGTCTGAATCACTGCCCATGATTATTCCGACGAGGCTCTTCTTCATTTGTTCACACCTGATCCGCTGATGACTGAAATCATTTTGCGCGCCTTTGATGCCCGTAGGAGGGCCTGATCCCTAGTCTTGCCTGTTGCGGTAATGTGCCCGAGTTTGCGCCTGGGCTTGGTCGATCTCTTGCCATACAGATACAATTTGATTCCGGGAACCTTGAATAGGTTGCTTAGGCCCTTTAGCGAATAAGAGCCGCTAAAACCTTCAGGACCAAGTATGTTGACCATGGCTGCTGGTGACAGGAGCTCAGGCTTTGTGAGTGGAAGGTCAAGAATCGCGCGCAGGTGCTGCTCAAATTGTGAAACCGAGCAGGCCTCGTTCGAATAATGGCCCGAATTGTGTGGCCTTGGCGCTATCTCATTCAGCAGCACATTCCCACTTTTCGTGACAAACATTTCAATGCCAAAAATGCCTGCACCCTGCAACTTGCTCATTGCCTTTTCTGCCAGCTTCTTTGCTT
>DADA01000011.1 GCA_002494895.1 Nitrososphaera sp. UBA210 | reverse complement strand
CGCGTCATTGGTGATGACAGGAACGGAGCCAGACTTGTGCAGAATTATCGGAGCGACTAGCGAGACTTGCGTCAGTGCGCCGGTCGCCTCTGAGATTATGGTATTGGAATCGCTCAACAGTGGACCTGGATCCGCCTTTGCGAACATTGAACGCTCACCCTGACCTATGCCGCCGAGAACCGAAACGTCATTCATCATTGAAGTCAGTCCGTCCTGCCAGGCTGTGGGTGCGACGCTGGTGTAAATGCTTGCCATCAAGATCGTCATGACGACAGAAATCGCAAGAGAAGTAATGGCAAAGCGTGGTCTTGCGGCTGCTCGGAAATTCAGGCGTGGCAGCGAAGTCATCTGAAGCACATTATCAACTGCAAAATCGTTTAGGGCAAGTACGGGCAAGTCGTCCGTATTCTCTGGCGCGCGGACCCGATGCTGCCTGTTGCGAGTACGATTCTTTTTTGGGTGCAAAGGTGATAAAGGCGAGCTCTCGTGCGCGTCTCCAGAAGATCGTCTCCGGATTTTGCGCGCTTGAGACATTGAGACTAATTGAGAATAGCTTGAGAGCAGTAAATCGAGATGTGTGTAGTGAATCCCACTTTACAAAGTACATATAGATGGAAGATGCCGGACAATTTTCGAGATCCAGGCCGCACCGATCCAGCGGTGCGAAACGCTTGCCTAACTCTCAGAATTTCATGCTGCTTCTAGAGGCTGCCTCCATTCTGGTGACAAGGCGATGGATAAACTGCGAGGTCTGACTATGCCGCTTTTGCTGCAAGGTTGCGGCCGTAGCGAATTCAGATGCGATTCGAATAGTATGACTGTACAGTAACATCAATTTCTTATCATGTAATACACACCCCTTTTAAGATCAGACCGGTCTTCCGTTTGCGATGAAAGACGTGTTTCCTAGATCAAACGCTAGGCTCATCACAGTCGCGGCTCTTGCTGGACTGTTACTGATGATGCTACCTTTCGCGTCTTTCAATATCGCCGCCGCAAAAAAAGTGGACGAGGATACGGAGGAAAAGATAGACAAGGAAGTTACAAAGCGCGTCGGAAAAGAAAAGGCAAAGATGATCAACTTTCTGACAAAAAAGATCGGCAAGTTGACGGCGGCGCCAGTTTCATCGCAAAACAGGGCTGCCTCCACACTTGCCGGCAGTTCCACAAGCACGATCTGGGAATCGGCAGCGGACTTCCTTGTGTACGACGGAGCAATTAATGCAATCCCGTCCGAAGCGACAATGGCCGTCAGCCCCAATGACGAAAACAAGATAGTCGCGGGATTCAATGACGACTCTACAGGAGTCTTTAACGCAAGAATTGCCAGGTCCAACGACATGGGAACAAGCTGGATTGACGAGGGGACCTGGGGTTCGCCGGGCGAATTTACATTTAACCAGATAGTTCTGGTCGATAGCGCTGGCAAGTTTTATTTCGTTGCAGCTGCTCTCGACTCCACCACGGATGTGAGATACAGGGCATCAGTTGACAACGGCAACACCTGGGGCGCACCTGTGGTTATTGCGTCTGGAGTATCCGGCTTTAATGACAAGCCGTGGGCAGCAGTTGACGGCAGCGACGGCAGCCCTTTCAAGGACAACTTGTATGTCTGCTGGACCGATTTTGGTTCCACGACTCCAATGGTCGATAAGATCCAGGTAAGAAAGGCGGCGCCAGTCCTCGGTGCTGTAGTCACCCTGGACAGCGTGGCAGGGGCAAGGAACGGCAATTTCATCCAGGGATGCTACGTTACGGTCGATAAGGACGGCAAGATATACGTGGCGTGGATGGAAATGACGAGCCTCAGTACCGGAGCCATCAGGCTCAGGTTTTCCACTGACGGAGGCGTCAACTTTGGCCCTACGTTTACGGTAACAACTTTTGACAGATTCGCCATCTGCGATAGCGCGAACGGATGTCTGGACGGAGACGATGCGGACGCGCAGCCCGATGACTTCCGGGTCGACAGTTTTCCGCGATTAACTATCGACACCGAGGGTGGCATTCATGTAGTTTACGCGGAAAGAAACTCCGGAACGGGAGGCGACGTGATGTATGCCCATGCCGATTCCTGCTCTGATTCCAGTTGCGACTTTAGCAGTCCTTTAGCGGCGTCGCCGATTGATTCGGCGGATCAATGGCATCCGTCCATCACGATATTTGATCCGGAAGGAGACGGAGGAACCATCCATATCATGGCAAGGGACAGATCTGGTACGGGGAATCCCACGTGGCAGATAATGAACTATTACTGTGATGTCTCTGAAGCCGGCGGCAATTGCGAATCTGACGGTGATTGGTTCTCAACTCCGATCTCGGGCTTTTTCAACGCCAACTTGGGATCGTTTTACACTGGCGACTACGACTTGCTGGCATCATCTATTCCGGCAGACAGGGTATTGGCTATATGGACGGACACTTCGGACGGGAACTACAACGTAAAATTTGACAGGACGTTGGTTTCGGGCAGCGGCGAACACAACTACGATCTGAATCTCTTTGAAGGTATGGCCGCTTCTGACCTTGTAGCGTCGGTGGGAGACGAGCTTGAGGCTCTGGCTGAAACCGATGATCCTGGAGTAACTGAAGTGACATTCAGATGGATAGACCCGAGCGACATCATAGATAGGACAGTCACCGTTCCACTTGCAGGCGGATTGGCATCAGACACATTTGTCCCAGACGAGAAAGGAACATGGAAGGTTGAAGCTGATTTCGGAAACGGAAAAGTTGTCGAAGTGACCCTCAATATTTCGTTCTTTGTTCTGCCCGAGTCTCCGATAGGCTCTTTAACGTTGGTAGCATCCACGCTCGCTTCGCTCGGGGCCTTTGCTTTCTTTAGGAAAAGGACCGCTCGTTAGTAGCCTTTCGACCTCGAACAGACTAAAGCCGGAAATCTCTTTAATGCTCATACCAGTAGCTGTTCTGCCTTCGGGCGTACTCGCCTCTGGCAGTGCACTCTAGAACTCCAACAAGGGCTGTATACTCAAGTTGTTACAAGTTGAAAAGTGGGTAAAAAGATACATTCGGTTGCTCTATAACATCTAATACAGAACACAGGCGCGGATAGTCCATAGTGACTTATTTCCATGTCGGATCGAATTGAGTTAGTTGACGACGGTACCACTCAAAGAGGATACTACACAGATGTTGCAGAAAGTCTCCGACTTTCCATCGCAGGTCTTGCTCGCATACGCCTCACTAAACAGTCACAAGATGCCCAGCCAGTTTTCTGAAGAAAAAATCTCAAACATTGTCATCATGGGCATGGGCGCCTCGGGAGTGGTTGGCGACTTTGTAAAGGTATTGCTGAGGAAT
Organism: Nitrososphaera sp. UBA210; assembly: GCA_002494895.1. Lineage (GTDB taxonomy): Archaea > Thermoproteota > Nitrososphaeria > Nitrososphaerales > Nitrososphaeraceae > Nitrososphaera. The sequence continues at coordinate 9,790 of DADA01000011.1, read as the reverse complement.
CAGGCTATTCCCGTCTACGTTCAAAAGAGTTCAAAGCTGCCGCGTTTTGTAAACAGCGATACTCTCGTAATTTCCATTACATACTCGGGCAAGACGCGCGAAACCCTTGATGCCCTGAACAGCTCTATTTCTGTCGGCGCAAGGAACCTGGTCATGACATCGTCCTACGAGCTCGGGGCGATCTGCGCCAAGAAGAATATTCCGTGGATATCTGTACCGGAGAACGGCTTTCCGAGGGCAACCCTGGGCTACATGTTGATCGCCGTATTAGGTGCCCTACATAAACTCGGAATCGGACCCTCGATTGACCCGGACATCGCGGAAGTATTGGCGGTTCTACGAGAAGTAAAGAAGCAGTGCGGGCCAGGTGTTCCGCAGAACAGCAACCCGGCGCGCCTGCTCGCGCTTGCGCTTCTCGGCAGGTTTCCTGTTGTATACGGAGAAAGCGAGTTTACCGATGTCGTGGCTCTCAGGTGGAAACAGCAGATTAACGAAAATGCAAAGGCCCACTGCTACGTAGATGTCCTACCGGAGCTACTCCACAATGAAATCGAATCATGGCATCATCCTGACAACGCACAGGTGAAGGACTATGCGCTTTTGTTGCTCAGGGACTCTGTTCGGGAGCACGAAGAGGGCATGGACGCCAAGGTCGAGGCCGCAAAGCATCTCGCCGAGGCAAAGGGCGCCAAGGTCTATGATCTTTGGACGAGAGGAAAATCTGAACTGGCAAGGCTTCTGTCACTTTGCTACTTGGGAGATTTTGTTAGCGTTTATCTTGCCATCTCTAGAGGAATAGATCCGGGCCCGGTGCATAACATAGAACAGCTAAAGAGGGTGGCACGTACTGACATTAAGGGGCAATGAGCTGCGATGGCAATGAAGAAATGGTATGACGATCTGGTTGAGGAAACGCAAGTCATCGTAATCGCAGGCGGCAGGGCCAAGAGGCTCGGCATGGATGTGCCAAAATGCCTGCTTGAAATTTCCGGCAAGAAACTTGTGGACATGTGCATAGAGTCCCTCACAAAGGAAGGGTTCAGGAACTTTGTCTTCCTGCTCGGGCACAAGGCTGAAATGGTGGTGGAGCATGTCGGCGACGGCAGCAAGTACGGCATCAGTGCCACATACAGCATCGACCCGGCAGACGCGATAGGATGGGGCAAGGGCAAGGCGTTCAAGTACGCGATTATCAATAGCAAGATCGACAGGACAAGGAGATGCCTGGTTGTTTTTCCAGACGACATTGTCCTGGAAGAAAGAGTGTTCTCCAGGCTGCTAATGCACCACGCAGATTCAATGAGGAGGCAAGCAACTTCGGCAACAATAGTGCTCGTTCCAGGCACGGAATACCCCTACGGAGTAGCCGAAGTAGACGAGCACGGCGTCATAAGAAAATTCACCGAAAAACCAACGGTAAGACTGCCCACGTCGATAGGCATGTACGCCTTTGAGCCAGAAGTATACGACATTATCAAGGAAAAGATTGACCTTGACGACCCTCGCCCGATCGAATTCGAGTCAGTCGTAATGCCGCACCTCGCGAGCGGGGGCAAGCTGGCCAGCATGTTCATAGAGACCAAGAACTGGGTCCCCATCAATACTCTGAAGGAATACGAGCACGCAGTCAGGGTTCTATCAGTAAAGAAATAGGAAAGTCACTTTAGAAAAATAAGACTAAGCCAAGAGGCTGCGGCCTTTGACATAGTCGGGGATTTGATCCCAGCTTTGATTGCCACTGTATTGATTCTTGGCCCGCTCCGGTCAGTACACAGTGCTGTATGCGCTGAGGAGTTGCTTCAGAGCCTCCGTCTTTGGTACCGTGTCGCTTTCGAACACTACATTCCCTAGGTGTCCCGCTCCGGTGCCGGTCGCCCTGCTCCATTTCCAGTATGTCCAGCCAAAGCCTGCGTCCTTCCATGCTTTGAGGAATGCATTCATGTCGGCCTGCGAGTGCGCAGAAAATTCTCCTATCATTATCTCCACTCCCCATTCCTTTGACCATTTCTTTATGTTCTCAAGCTGCTTTGCTCCTCCGCCAGTTGCAGTTGGTGGCGAATAGAGGTGCGGCCCGTATACGAGGTTGGAAATTCCACGCGGGACGATCTTGTATTCCAGTGATGGATCTCTCATGAATTCCTTTGTCGTCTCCCTGTCAAAGACTATTTTCTTGTCCGAAATAGCCCTTATCTTTTGTGCCATGTAGGTGTTGTAGTTGCCCAGCTTTTCGTACTGATCCTTTGACCAAAAGTGTGGCTCGTTCAGTATTTCGTAGCCTGCCACGCTGTCATATTTGTCGACCTTGTTTACGACTTTTGTCAGGAATTCTGCCTGGATGTCCCATATCTTCCTGCCGTCAATGGTCAGACTGTTGCTGAGGAGCGCATCCCAGAAGGGTCCTGCGGTTTCATAGTAGGTCGCCTTTGACGGGAAGCTCTTCACCACGAATGATGGAAATCCGATGGCCTGTCCGGACTTGCCGATGTCGGTATTCCAGTGGCTGGAGGTAAACCAGTGGTGATTGTCAAAAACCACGCAGATGTCGTTGGCCTGGGCTGTCCTGGCGATAAGGTCCAATTCGTTCATAAAGTCGGTGGGATTGTACACATACGATTCCCAGTAGTACGGAACCCTTATCAGATTGAACCCGTACGAGTGGAGGCGTTCAAAGCTCTCCTCCACATAGCCTGGCTTTGCGCTGAAAGCTCCTCCTCTCTCGTTTCTCGAGAGAATCGGATCCATGAATGCCACGCCTCTCAGCTGGCTCATAGACATTTCCGAGCAGTCGCCGGTGCTAGGCGGAGGTGGGGGTGGCGGCGGGGGTGGTGGAGGGACCGTGGTGTCGCTCACCGTTACCGAAACAGCGGCTGTGTCCGTCGCCTTGCCGTCTGAAATCTTGTAGGAAAACGAGTCAGTTCCGACATAGCCGGCATTGGGTGTATACGAAACGGTGCCATCGGCGTTCTTTTTCGCAACGCCTTTCGGTGGGTCAGTCACCCACAGAAGGGTCAGGGCGTCACCGTCAGGGTCGCTGTCGTTTGCGAGCACGCTTATCGATCCCTTTGCGTTTTTGAGTGTAGAGTAGGAATCATTGACCGCAACTGGGGGGTTGTTTACGCTGGGTGGTGGAGGAGGTGATGGCGGTGGGGATGCGTCGCTGTTGAAGTTATTGTAATACCTTACTTTGTACGTGCTGCGATCCATGACCTTGATGTGATCAAGATCCCCGACAAAGAATGTGTCAAGTTTTTCGGCGTTTGTTCCTATGCGCAGGGGGCCGGTATCGGTCGTGTCCACGTTCTTTGCTATCTTGCTGGCATTTGCAAGAACGCCATCGACATACATTCTAAGTTCCGTGCCGTCATAGACTAGCTTGGCAACGTGCCACGCGCCCAGTGAAAATTCGTTGGAATAGATGTAGTGGTACGTACCCTCGGTATCCTTGAAACCTCCGCCCAGTTTGTTGAGTTTGGTTACGTAAAGCGCGTAGTTGTGGTCCAGGTGGACGCTGCCATCGTCGCTTGCGGCCTTGCTGACAATATATCCGCGCTCGGCAAGGTTATCTGCTATTCTAAACCTCGCTTCAAGGGTAAACTGGGCAAGCTGCAGCTCTGACGAATTTGGCACTTCAATGTAGTTGTTGCCGTCAAAGTGTCTAAAGGTTTCAGCAGCGTACGATGCAGGAATGACTGAAGCTCCCAAGAGTATTGAAAGGGTGAGCCCCAGCAGCAGCCTAGGAATGTTTCTATTGACTGATTTCTTTGGTCTCCTCGATTCTAGGTCTTCCATGAGATAGACAATATTTCGTGAGAAAGAATCTAAACGGTTGTGTGTGTAATTAAAACACGCAACGAGCTTTAAATGAGATGAACGCAAGGCCGGCCCGGCCGGGACAAGAAAATTCGTGAAAGCAGCACAATTGAAGGCCAGAATGCAATTAGTGGAAGCCAGCGAATTTATCTGTCTGGCTCGCTTTGACATAAAGTTAAAGGCTTAGGCCAAACCATTGCATTTTATGTTCGAAGAACTGATGCAACTTGGTCGATTCGGCTCCGAAACTATTGACAATTGCTGGGGCTTGACTATCTGCGGCCCAGCTTACGATGGGCTGATTACCTTGGGCATAGTTCTGGGCGTTGCGTCAGCTGGGTTAGTCTTTTTCAGGCGAATAAGAAAGACCTCGATAGTTATGAAATAGACTCACTCTATGCATATCATGCTCGAACAGCTCCTGCAATTTGGCTATCAGACGGGTGGCAGCTTCGATAGATATCAACCTGTTAATAGATCACTGGCCCAGAGGGACTACATCGTGGGAAAAATGGAGTTCTGCTAACACACATAGTGGTTCCGAATGACTGCAAACCGACGACAAGCTAAACAGAACCCTAAGGCACCCACCGAGAACAGTTCAACATCAAGATTTGGCTACTGATAACCCTGATCTCTATCCATTCTTAATCTTCTTTTTGATTCAAACCATACCAGGCCCGCTAAAGCCATCGCGAATCCTACAAAAAAGGAGTGCAGTGGATCAAAGCTTGGGAACACTTTGGGCAGGTAAAAGCCAATCAAAACTGTTGCCGCGCCGACCAGAATTAGGATTAATGATAGCCGCTTGAACCACCAATACCGAGCCTCCTTCTGCATGATATACGAAAGATCCTTTTCCGCGTCGTTTCGCAATCGAAGTGCCTGTACCCTCTCTTGGTCACTTGCAAAAGGTCGAAGCTTTCCCGTAACCCGAAGAATGGCCAACACAACCGGGAAGGCAAAAAAACCAATATCGAACTCTACAAAGTAGTCAAAATCTGGATCGTTTGTCACGTATTCAGAAAAACTAACTCCTGCAAGCGCCAAATAGATTGTTCCTATCACACTGATAGCCTTCAAATTCTTCCATAATGCGGCGACGATAAGGGTCATTCCCATTGCTATCGCACCGAATTTTAGAGAGACAGCAGTACCATGCTCCAGTTGCCAGTGGACCAAATGATACTTTGAGGTTGGAGTAGTGGTCGATTGGTCCCCATTCAATATGTTGTAGACTATGAAAAAGAGCGGAATCCCAATTAGAATGGCTAATGATACGTAGCTTCTGAGGTCCGTCACGACTTCATTCGGTTATTACTGGTCTTGTCAATATTAAGATGGAATAAGTGTTCGATAATTACACAGATCTTTCTCAATTATTCAGGAACAGAGTACGGGCCCAGAGGGACTCGAACCCTCGACCAACTGCTCCGCAGGCAGCCATTCTATCCAAGCTGAACTATGGGCCCAGCATGACGACATCTGGCAGACCTCAATTAAAACCTAGATATCAGCCTGCTGCGCCTATGGTGGCATCGTATTCCGCGCTATATTGAAGCGACAGTGAAAATAGATCCACCGACCTCTCGTACTCTTTTGGATCGCCGGTTTGAAGGTGATTGCGAAAGTGCTGGTTGCTCTGCTTTTCGGATTCTATTGACTTTATCAGAAAGCTCTTTGCCACGGCATATTTTGCCGGCGTATCCACGGCGTTTGCCCTGTCAATCAGATCCTGATAACGCGGCGAATACGCGTCGATCTTCATTATCATTGTGGCATTGTCGTACTCCTTGTCCATCCACTTGCCCTCTTCGACCTGATATTCACGGGTCAGCGATATCGTTTCTGTGGCTATGGCGTCTATCGACTTTTTGAATTCGTTGTTTCTGGTGTTTTCAACCTGCAGAAAGACCATGAACCCAATAACTGCGGCAATCACGCCAATACCTCCGAAAGTTACAATGCGGCTGGCACGTTTCTTGCCCATCTGCGGATACTCCCGTTGGTTCAATCGAACAAAATAAATGCTGCTACCTAGTTCTCGATAGGACAATCAGAACCGACGATTCAGAACTAACCTGTGCACGAAATTTGCTTCACAAACAAGTATTATATCCAACTCGGAAACAGTTGAGAAGGAATTGGCCGCCGAGAGACCAGAGCAAGCGGACAGCAAAAAGTCGATGGCTCAGCCCCCGCTGAACCTCCTTTTCAACCCCTCGCTCCTTGTGAGAAAAGATGTCTGGAGCGTGGACGTGGCAGGTCTGCTTGAAATGTTTATCCGGATAATCGACGCCACTGGCAACAAGGACCTGCGGATATGTGGCATTGCCGCCGTGTCATCGTCAATGATCTACAGGCTAAAGGTAGAGAGCATCTTTGCGCTTGAAAAGATTGCGATGCAAAAAAGGAGCATAGAAGATCCGAATCTGCTGCCCGTCCCCCAGCTCAACCCAGTCGAGCTTCCGTTCAGGATTGAATCTACCTATCCCGTCTCAGTGGAGGATCTACTCAAGATGCTCGAGAACATGGTAATGGAGCTGGCACATCCGCGCCCAAAAAAGAAACAGCTAGAGCTCGAGCCGGTCCAGACGTTTGACTTTGATTCGTTTCTAGTAAAGTTTGAGAAGATAATCCAAGGCTACGAGGAGATGATAATGGATATTGTCAGCGCAGATGGGACACTAATGTTCAAAACTCTGGTCGGCAAGATGGAGCCCGTCGAAACGGCAAGATGTTTTATCGCCATGCTGTACCTTGCAATGAAAGCAAAGGTAGACCTGGAACAGCCAGAGGATTCTGACGACGTAAAGATAACACTCGTCCCTCCAGCGCCAGAACCTGCGCGGCAATAAGATAATAAATCAATAGACTGCACAATACGATGGTCTTGCGCGAATCTCTCCCAGAAGATGAAGTGGTGGCACGGGTGGAGGCGGCCCTCTACTCGGCAGGCAGGCCCTTGTCGGTGGACGAACTAATAAGAGCATCAGGGACCACCTCAAAGGAGAAAACGCTCCGAGTTGTCAACGACCTGATGAAAAAGTCTAGATCCGTTTTCAAGGCCATAGAGATTGCCCAGCTGGATGACGGAAACTTTGTCTTCCAGTTAAAGCCGGCGTTCACGCCCCTGATTCGCAGGTTCGCTCAGCACCCCGTAATTGCATCGGCTGCACTCAAGACGCTTTCGTACATCGCGTACGAGCAGCCGGTGACGTCAAAGAGGCTCGTCCAGATAAGGGGCAGCCAGGTCTACACCCATGTCAAAGAGCTCGAACAGTTGCAATTCATAGAGCACGAAAGCCTGGGACGGCTCAAGGTCTACCGCACAACAAAAAAGTTTCAGGACTACTTTGGAATCGCAGATATCAGCGCGATGAAAACCAAGCTAGTAGCCACTGCGGACAAGAAACCGCCTGTGCCCCGATCCCCGCCTCAGCAGATCCCCTCTTCAGAAAAGTCTTAATTAGAGTGGGAATTACTTTCTGGACTGCTATGCGCAAGTCGATAGAAAACCTTGCAGGGCGAAAACTGACAGGCGGCCGCAAGGTGGCTATGCGGGGGAGGAGAAAGTTCGAGATTGACCGATATCCAAACGAAGCTGTCGCGGGGCCGACGCAAATCGTCACGCGCAGAACGAGAGGGAATAACGTCAAGGTGGCCTTCAAGACCGCCGAGTTTGCCAACGTAACTGACCCTGAATCGAGAAAGTCCACAAAGTCAAAGATCCTGAGGGTAACAAAGAACCCTGCTAACCGGGACTATGAAAGAAGGGGCGTCATTAGTAAGGGAGCCATGATAGAAACTGAAAGCGGATCTGCGAGAGTCATGTCGCGACCTGGGCAGGACGGCGTCATTAACGCCGTGCTGGTCAAAAGCACAGCCGCCAAACCCTCTTAATCTTCCGAATACCTGTGAGCAATCCAGTTCTTTCGCATCAATCGTTTTTCAATTCGGAGCATCTCAATCAAAGAGGCAACTCGCTTCAGTTTATTAATAAGTTATCGAGTAATTTTACGCTGATCGGATTGAAGGACTATGACCACGTGATTCTCTGGCTTGATTATTTTAACAAGAACCTCAAGAGACGCCAAGGCCGCAAGGTCCATCACGACAAGGCAGTCTTTGATCCGACCGTGCAGGAACTGGCCGAGGCAGCAAAGGCCGCCGGCTTTGTCTTCTCAGATCAGGAGATAAGGAACGACGCGAAATTTCCGCGAAGATCATTCACAAAATCCGGATACGTCATGGTCGCAAAGAAGGAGGGAATCAAAAAGTCGCAGGTGATAAAAGAGGTAGCCGACAAGTTATCGCAAAGAAAAAAGCAGAAAGGCCCTTCGTCGAAAAAATAGGATCGCACCAGAATTTTCCATAGAAAACAGCAAGAATCTTCTTAATCGAAATACAAAGAATTATTGACAGAAGCGAATGATAGCAAGTTATCCACAATGCTGTTTACCAAAGTGGGGGAGATAGGGGAGGTCATGCATCTTGCAAAAAGTGGAAGGCTTATTGTCCGGCTCAATCCGGAATCAGCCGGAATAAAGGCCGGAGAACTGCTCGTCGACGGAGCCGGAAAAAGGGTTGGAAGAATCTCGGAACTGATAGGGCCTATAAACGCGCCTTATGCCTCAGTGATTCCGATGACGGACAGGACAGGCAGGCTTGCCGGAGCCAAGGTTTTCAGCGGTGGAATGGTGAAAAGCCGGGGACGCGAAAAGGCGGCTTCGCGCAAGAGGGCGAGGTAGACGAACATGACCTCGGCGGAATACTACACGCAATGCCCCGAATGCAAGGCCAACCTCATCCAGGACCACAGCAAGGGCGAATACATCTGCGAGAGATGCGGTTGCGTTGTAATGGATCAGGTTGACGACTATGGCCGTGAGTCAAACTCCACGGACTTTGAGGAAAAATCCAAGAACACACGGGCAAGCGGCTCCACGAGTTTCGCTTTACACGATTATGGCCTTCGCACAGAGATAGCGTACGGTTCAAGGGACTACGCCGGCAAGTCGATCGACCATCAGATGGCAGAGACGATGAACAGCATCCGCAAGTGGCACCTGAGGAGCAGGATCGTCTCTCCTCAGGAGCGGCGCCTCTCAAACGTACTGACCAAGATAAACGAGACAGCTTCTGCGCTGTCGCTTCCGAAATTGCTGGTCGAAACATCCGCAATGCTCTACCGAAACTTTGAGAGCAACCATGAGGCAAAGGGCAAGTCGATAGCCTGCATGGCAGCAGCAACCATTTACCTTGCGTGCAAAAAGTGCTCTGTTGTCAGATCGCTTGAAGAGATAGTGGAAGCGACCGGAGTAAGCAAGCAGGACAGGTCAACCGTCAAGCTCGCATCTAAATACTATAGGATGATGGTCATGGAGATGGGAGTGTTTACAGAACAGCCGCCCGTGCAGGGAACCAGCTCTCATCAGCAGTCTCAGCCGCCGGCCATCGCTATGGCAATAGACCACTACATTGCAAAGCTAGCCAACATGGCAAAGATCGATACCAAGGTCGAGAGACTCGCTATCGACATTGCCCACAAGACAGACGATCACCTTCTCGCCGACGGCAAGGCTCCAAACGGCCTGGCAGCGGCGTACATTTATGTCGCATCGATCTTGCTGGGCGTCAACATTTTGCAGCGGGATGTTTCCAGCCTGTCCGGTGTCACGGAAGTAACGATAAGGAACAGGTGCAAGGACATCCTCATGTCGTTCAAAATGACCGTCACTGTAAGAGTGCCGCAGATGCGGCCGACCTTTACCTGATCCTTTAAAAGCAAGCATCGACATAAGGTACTGTTGCTATGCAGAGCATGTGGCGGCGACATGATTGCAACAGAGTACTGCGATTCCTGTAACGAGGGCATCCTCTGGAAGTGCATTAGCTGCGATAAAATGCACGACAAGTCCGTCCACACATATCATCCTCAGCTCCAGGAGGAGTTGTCCACGGTTGCACCTACTTCGGT
>DADA01000087.1 GCA_002494895.1 Nitrososphaera sp. UBA210 | reverse complement strand
AACAGTGCCCAGACTGCGATCCCGGCAATAACGCCGGCGATTACGGCTTTGTACGGGCTGTGCATTATCTTCGTCCACTTGACGGACAGAAGCCCGATGACTGCGCCTAGTATGGTTCCCGTCAGAATGTGCAACCCAAAGCCAAGGTATGCGGCAGCTGCGAAATCGTTTACACCAAGGCTCATACCCATTATCGAGTAGAAAGTACTTATCGGCACACCTAGCTCGACTTCAGACGCGGCTATGGCAGTCGAGATCGACCACGTTGCGATGATTCCTGCGATTGCGCCGTACTTTACCCCGCTGTACCTGGCAAGATGGTGCGACTGCAGCACAAAGATCCATACCACAATGAAATATTTACGCTTTTCAGTTATTGCTGATATATAATACATCGGTGATGTTCGTGAAGGCCGTATTCATGGTGAAAATCGCCCTGAACCTTGAAAAATCTGGATTCTAGAACCGGTGGTCAACTAGACGGGTTTTGGAATAATTATGGCATCCTCGGCCTTGAAGTCTTCAAGTACTGACTTGCGCATCAATGTCAGAATTTCGTTAGCTTTTTCCAAAGTCATTGTCCTGTCAAGCTCCACATGGACCTGAGCCGAAAATTTCCGTCCAACCGGCCTAAGAAGTATTTTCTCCACCTTTACATTGAATTTGCTTTGCAGATGATTTGCAATAGTTTGCTGAAGTTCGGGGTTGCTTACCGCATCTATTAGCACCAGAGTCGATTCCTTGAAGGCGGTATAGGCCATAAAGAAAATGTATCCCGCAATGAGGATGCCGCCGACAGAATCCATGTAGGGTATCCCAAAGTACCCGGCGAGAATGCTTGCAAAGCCAACGAATGACGCGGTTCCATCCTTGATAGAATTCTTGGCGTCAAGGTTCAGTGAAACCAGGTCATACTTTCTCGCGACGTTTCTTACTTTGAACGCCCGATGCAGAGATATGCTGCCTGCTGCGACGAGCGCTACCATCGTGATTTCCGGATTTACGATCTCGATTGGATTGAGGAACCTTTCGTAGGCATTGTATACTATGAATATTCCCAGTATCACGATGACGACGGCTGCGACGAACGCGGCAAAGCTCTCTATCTTGGCATAGCCAAAGTGGAATAGAGTGCTCTTTGGCTTTTGCAGCATCCTTATCCCAAACCATACGATGAACGAAACCAGCGCATCTGCCATCGAGTCCAGTCCGTCGGCGAAAAGAGTGAGGCTGCCGGTGAAAGTGGATACCAGAATCTCCCCAATGCCTATCCCTACCAGTGTCCATACAGAGATCCAGGCGGCCCTCCTGGCATCTCTAAAAACCAGAGACTTGTCCAAAAAGTGGTTACTTCTAGTCCTGTCTTGTGGTTAATTTACCTTTGTCAAGTCGCAATAACCACTGTCCATCAAGCGCAAGCCTGAAATCGAGAGAATATAAGATGGCAATCTCGATTCTCTCATGTTTGGCTGGTAAAACGATCGTCCTTACGAATGAAAAGGAAATAGTCAAGGCCATAGTTGAATTTCAAAAAAATACAAGGAAAATCTGGTACGCCTGCGTTGACTCTACCCTGCCTTCGTTTTCAGTCGGCAGGGTCAAAGAAGGTTACGTCGCCGCAAAAAAGCGTGGAGTAAAGATAAGATACATTACAGAAATTACAAAAGACAACATGGCGTACTGCATGGAGATAATGAATTTTGCAGAGCTGCGACATCTGGATGGCGTCAAAGGGAATTTTGCAGTAAGCGATACAGAGTACATGTCGGGAGTGAAGCGAAGAGATTCCCTGGTAAGGCTTGTAAGAAGCACTGTTTCGGAACTGGTGCAGCAGCAACGGCTTGTCTTTGAGACTCTGTGGATTCAGTCGATTCCTGGTGCTGTGTGGATGAGAAAGCTTTAGCTACCTGTCTCTTGAATCGACTCGCAAGAAACCGATGTTGCCGTCACGACCAATCATCATTAGTGTGATCAAGACGCGCGCAGCAGTTTCATAGTATGTAGTTATTTTCTGTAACACCGCGCAAGATATTTTATATATATCGCGTTGCCATTTAGAGGAAAACTGACACTTGAATGAGCGTTGAAAGAAAAGGCATGCCTAATGATGACTTTCGAACCAAGCCTATTCCTGGCGACAGGTTGTGGGATGCCCTCGATCAAACCTTGGATGTGCTCGGACCTTCTTTAAAAAGTGCAACGATACTAGAGTTGGAGAAGAACGGTCTTGATCTCAAGGCTGAAGCTGGGAAGCAAAGTCATACGCTTGCTGAACTTAAAAACAAACTAGTGATGATATTCGGCGATGACGGTTCCGATGTAATATTGGAACAGGTGGCAAAGAAGCTCGCAAGCTCCAAATCTGATGAAAGTTGAACGACTGAACGGCAACGTCAGACAACGAAAAGTGGTAATGCGCGGCGTGGTTCGCAAGGAATCAGCCATGACATTTTTGGAAGGAATGAGGATATGTCACAACTATGTTAGGAAACATCAAGGATCAGACGGAAAGACACCCGCAGAAGCTAGCGGGATAGAGATGGAAGGTATATAGAACGTCAGACAAGGTGTTAAGAACAAGCTTCTTTGTTGAATGCTTAAGAATTTGTACAAAGCACAACGACATAGAAATCCTTAGAAAGCTCTGAAGGATATCGAGAACGTATGTCACAATGGCATCCACTCAAGGTAAACGTCACCCATATCATAGATGACCTTCTAAAGATGTATCAAGAGGAACCACATGAAGTTTTGGTCATCGAGTCCATCGCAAATGCCTTGGATGCGAAAGCCACAAAGATCAAAATTACAATTGAAGATGGTGTATACTCCGTTGAAGATAATGGGAATGGAATGACTGAACAGGATTTTCAAGAGAAGTATCATTCCTTGGCATTTTCTACTAAGAAAAGAGGTGAAGGTATTGGCTTTGCGGGTGTTGGGGCAAAATTATATTTGATATTCTTGGATGCTGGGAACAGAATTATTACTGAAACCAAGTCAAAGACTTTTCATGGAGCGAGCGAATTAACCCTCGTTGACGGTGAACCTAAGTGGCGAAAAATTACCTCAGACGTGCTCAAACACTCTGGTACCAAATACGCAGTTGAATTGCACAAGAAGCATCTGAGCCTGTTGGTTGCTGATAAAGTCATGAAGATTATACAGAAGCATTACAATGCGATTTTACTTGGTCTCACTGGCGAAATTACGATTGAAGTGAATGGCATCGAGGTACCTCCTAAGAAAATGAAAGGACATAGTGATTCTTACAGTTTTAACACGATGGATGCGAAAACTAAAAAAACTGTCGAATCAACCTGCGCCTTTTATCTTAGCAAGGAAGAACTTGAAGAAGATGCGACAGGTTTGGAAATTGTCGTTTTTGGTAAATCGATTAAGCGGGATTGGTTCATCGGCTTAGAGAGTATAAAACCTGAATTTCGGAAGAAAATAGCAGGTTATGTTTTGTCGGATGGGCTAGCCCCTCTACTTGGTACAAACAAGGCGGACTTTAGAACGGTAGAGAACCCTAGATTATGGGCAAACTACAAGCAAAGGGTTTATGAAATTTTCAAAAAGTGGTTACAGGAGGTTGGTGCATTTGAAAAGCCTGCTGAAAAGGCTCTTAAAACTGAAATGATTATGGTCAAGAAAGATGTCGAAGAGGAACTTGCAAAGATTCTGAAAGACCCTATTATTTCTAAATATAACCTGTTTATGATGAGACGGAATTCCTCAGTTACGGTTCCAAAGAAGGATGGAGATATTAACGCAGTTGAAACTGACGGAACCCAGAAAACCTCTGGAACTTTAGGAGAGGGCAATGAAGGACATGGAACAAATGTTGAAGGCCCAGATCCAAGCGGTCATGGTTTAAAAGAAAAACCTGAGGGAAATGAAAAGGGTGAGAAGGTACCGAGGAATGTCAAGCATGGCATCAGTATCGGCTTCATGGGCAAAAAGGACGACCCAGCAGAAAGTTGGTTAACACCTGAAGCAATACTCATCAATGATTTGCACCCTACTTTCACTCGCTGCAAGGAATTAGGATTTACAGCCGAGAAACTACATCTGTTACGTTGTGTATTTATGACACTAATTGAAAATAATCCACCTGAAACCATGAAGGAAGCGTTTGATGATTTAAGAACCTTCTACAAGGCATGGAGCAACAACTAGTAATGTCGTCAAAAAAGATTGTGCCAGTTAGAATAACGAAGGTATCAAAAGACGATCCTGATTCACTCGCAGCAATTACAGGATTTCAAAATGCTGTTGAAGTTGACAATATCAGAGAAATCTTGGAGCAGTTCCAGCAAGAGTATAAGAAGACAATTAAGGAAATAGGCAATTTGCTTTCAAAGATGAAGGGTGGAAAAACAGACCCTAGAACTTATTGGAAGGTAGGCGATTTAATTCATAACCTTCTGAGAAGCAAAGCAATTGTCAAGGGGTTGGCTCTTACAAATTATGAAAGAACGATGGCAAGAGACCTTGAGATTTCACCGAGCAGGATTCATTATTTCCTGCATTTTAGAGAATTACATCCTATAGCTCGTGATGTTAATCCGTCCATTTCATGGACATGGTATATTGAATTGAACCGACTTGGAAGTATCGATAAGGTAAAACGATTTGAGACCGATATCGTGAATGGCAAGTTCAAGGATACCGAAGAATTGAAGATCGCTATACGAAGTGCTATGAGGCAAGTCTGAAAACTCAGCTTGAGAGGATAAGGTATTTCAGAAAATTCTGCGCTAGTAAGTACCCGGTAGATACTTGGACATCATTGCGATGGCTAAAGCCGGTATGACGGTATTTGGGGTTCTCATGGCTCTCTATTTTGCATTAAGTATAGCCTTCGGAAAAGATAATAGGAGTCAACCTGGTTGCGAAATTTCATGTCCCTAACTTAACGGCCAGCCATGTCCCTAACTTAGCATTCTATGACCCTAATTTAACAGGGCGACCAAATGTCCCGAATATTGACCAGAGTCTTGTTTTC
>DADA01000002.1 GCA_002494895.1 Nitrososphaera sp. UBA210 | reverse complement strand
ACTTTACTTTTACAGTCGCTTTGCTATCTCCAAGCAGGCATGCATCGACGAATGGATCGAAGGAGGATAATTGCGAACACCTTGTCTTGGCCAGGCCGCTCTTGCTGTTCAGAGTACCCGGCATTCGAAAGACCCTGTGGATATCAGTAGTGACTTGAGGATCTATCTTTGCGCCTTTTTCCTTCGCCTTTCTGTCGAGCTCCATTTTGAAAGCAGAATAGCCGCCAGCATGCTCAACAATGTTGCGAAGCTTTATTGTCGAAGTACTGTTGATCCCCAGCTCATCAGCCATTCTGCTTCTCCAGCCGTATTCGATACCGCCCCGGGGGAATTTTATGAAGGAAGTACTGCCGTCGCCCTTTCTGACTCCTAGACTTTCTGCCATCAATCCTGCTCCGCGAACATAGCCGACCAGGTCAGAACGGGCCGCCGGGTCAAGAGGCACGTAGGATTCATCACCGATGTGGACGTGAAAACCGTTGTTGCCGGAAAAATATATCCCAATATTGTCAGGTTCAATCCCAAGATCATTTTTTAGAAAATCGACAAGTTTCACTACTTCTTTTTTCGAACCCTCGACGCACCGGCTGCAAGGAATCGAACTGGATTCGTACTTGCTGCGGCGGCATGAGTGACAGGAATATGGTCCCTTGGACTCCGCCGCAGGACTGGACGCACCGCAGCTTGCGCAAATGAGATAGGAATGAGAAGGAACGCATTCCAGGCCGAGGTCTTTGCCGTCGATGTCGAATATCATGTCTGCCCCTGTCCATTCCTTATCCTGCATGGGGCTGGTGGGAAATCGATAGTATGCGTTTGAGCAGTATACGTCTGAAGGCACCTCCTTGACAAGAGTAGCGATGAGCTCCCCTGTACTGCGGAATGAAAGATGTCGGACCATCCCTGACTGGCCAAAATGGCTGTATCCGAATTCACGTTGCTCCATCTTTTTTGGTTCTTCCAGATTCTTTGCGGACTTGAAGTAGTATTCCTTAAAGGCACCCTTCAAGAACGCGGTGGTCTTTGTCAATATCCCGTTTTCAATCAACTGCTATTTCCTTTTCCTTCCAAACTGAATAGGATTGACAATTCCTGCGCATTCCTGCGTTGCAAAGCACAAGTTTTCATTGCGAAGTTTCTCGCATGAAGGGACGGAATACTTTGTTCGGCTCCCCTTTATCCCTGCAAGATGCTCTACCTGATAGCGAGTGATCTTTTCGTTAAAGTCCGGGGCATTCTGAAATAGCGCGACTATTTCATCAATCGGCTTGCCTACTGCCAGCATGTAGGTAGCCAGC
Organism: Nitrososphaera sp. UBA210; assembly: GCA_002494895.1. GTDB lineage: Archaea > Thermoproteota > Nitrososphaeria > Nitrososphaerales > Nitrososphaeraceae > Nitrososphaera. Next base: position 3,915 of record DADA01000002.1, on the reverse strand, counting down.
ATTACCCGGGCAGAGTGCGGCAGATTCTCGCCCTTGTCCATCACATCGAGAGCATGCTTTATGCACGGTGGCAGGTCGGTTGCCGATAGGACACGATATTCGTATCGGGGCGCGAATTTTGCTCTCAGCTCCTCGGCACGGTCCCTAATCGTTAGGGGCAGAGTAGGGAGGGCCATTGCCCTTACTTTTTCATGGATGAGTATGGAAAGCTCGTTTCGTACGAGCCTCACCGTTTCATCTGCGTCTAGATAAACGAACCCGTCACTGACCAGCCTGTTGATGAGCTTCCATTCCTGCTCGTGGAAATGCGATGACCTTGCGAGATAGTCTGTCACCTTCACCTTGAAGAGTCGCATGTCACTCTCTGCGATCTCGATCTTTAAGGCAAACAGATCCTCGAATATCTTTGTGAAAAGGGATCGCTTTAGAGGCTCGCTTTGTTTTCTAAGGTCGTCTGTCAGGAACTTTTCGGCGCGTCTTGCCTCCGCAAGCGCATATTTTTTTAGAACCGGCTCAAGAGCGATCGCTTTTACCATTATCAAAGAAACTATGAACGTCAGGATTTCGATTTCATATTTGTCCAGGCCGGCGTAAACGTCTCCCGCAACTCCCACTTCTATGCGCCGGGCGGCCCTGTCTATCACGTCCTTCATGTCCGGTCCTCCGAGCTCCTCCCAGCCAAAGCCAGACTTGCGCATGTACTCACCGGCCTCATTAAGGAACGGATACTTTGCAAGGTCGCCAGTGCCCATCCTTATGGAAGACATGCCTAGTCAGCTTAGCTCTCACTGCAATAAAAATACAATTGGAAGGTGTGCCGACAAGCTATAAAGCAAACATCTACTCCCCGCTACGGTATGGCCTCGATGAAGGTCGGGTTCCATGTCTCGATCGCAGGAGGAATCTCAAACGCGGTGGATAACGCAACAAAGATTGGCTGCACTGCTTTTCAGATATTCAGCCGAAATCCTCGAGGATGGACCGCAAAAGCACTGGACCCAAAGGATGTCGAATCTTTCAAGAACAAACTTGCAGAAAGCAAGATTCAGCAGGATTCAGTTATTGTCCACATGCCGTATCTTCCGAATCTTTCAGGAATGTCCGGACAGTGCTACGAAAAGTCCGTGCAGACTCTGGCGGGTGAGATTGTCAGATGTAGTACTCTTGGAATATCCTATCTTGTTATCCATCTGGGAAGCCACATGGGGCAGGGGAGAAACGCTGGAATATCCCAGCTGGTGGCGGCCATAAAGACGGCCAGGCAGCAGGCCAGAAACGCGGAGCGCACTCATCCAGTAAGAATAATCCTAGAAAACAGCGCCGGCCAAAAAAACAGCGTGGGTAGCACATTTGCCGACCTGCGCCTGATATTTGACGCACTGCCAGATTCGGAACAGTACGGGATCTGTCTTGATACCTGTCACCTGTTCGCCTCGGGACACGATCTCCGGACAAAGGATTCGGTGGATGAAACACTAGCTGACTTCAACAACTCTGTGGGTTTCGATCATCTAGCGTTTATTCACCTCAACGATTCAAAAGGCGACCTGAACTCTGGGCTGGACAGGCATGAACATATTGGACTTGGATCTATTGGCAAGGCAGGTTTGGCCGCCTTTCTCAATCATAGTGCCATCAGAAAGCTCCCCAAGGTAATGGAGACGCCTATGGATGCAACACGGGGAGATGAGGAGAACATGCGAATCGTCCTCGGGATGGTCAAGTGACGAATTATTTCAACACGTGGGACTCGACCTTTGTAGAGCTGTGATAGTATGTCACAATCAGAGTGTCGCCCACGGAGTAGGGACATTCTCGAATCTCTCTTGGCTGTCTGTCGGATGGCTCTACCACGCACACTTCAGCTTGCTTGATCGAGACGACCACCTCTTCAGTTATTGTTTTTCGAGTTATCAGTTCTGCAAGGGGAAAGCCCTGTATCATCTGGATAAGCATGAAAGCCCCTAGAAAGGCCAGTCCAAAGAGGATGGCCAGCTTTTTCGTCGACATCTTGCCCAGCTCTGAGGAGTCGTCGGACTCGTACGACATGGGAGAACTTGGTAGCTATTTCTAAAAAACCTATGGGCTCATGATTACGGGCCGCTGCCGTCTTCGAGAGCCTTGGTGCATTCGGAATTTATCTTATGTGATGCGTTGATTCCAGCGCATCCTCAATAGCTTCTTGCTGCTCTAGCCAGTCATCAAAATAAGCCAGAAGAAGGTGCGATGCCAGCTCATCCTTTGTGTGGTCAACCTTGAGGTGGACTGGCAGGTAGTCTGGAGCAAAGAACAGATTGCAAATGTAGCAGAACGGGTTTCGTTCGTGCTCCGTCAGCAGCATGGCTCACCTACAGGGAATGTAAATATAAAATCTCCTAAATCGACCATGAGATTGACTCGAAGCGCGACAGGCATTTGTTTCTCTCCAATTCGTTAGGACTTCGAATATTTGTATATCGGTATGTCCTAATCAAGACAACTTACAGGACTAAATTCGGCTCTACTCATGTCAACCAGAGTACATCGATTTGCTTATATCGCAAGTATTCTGCAAGTTGGAAACGCAACTCTGCGAAAGTTTGGCGAAACAGGATGAGACAGTTCAACTAATTGTCGGTCTTAACATTTAAGTTATAAGTAGGGGAAAAACCTGTCCTTACATATGGTCTTTGGCAGGGACGTAAGGCTTGGCAGGATACTGAAGGATGGCAAGATGGTATGCATTCCGATGGATCACGGCATCAGCAACGGCCCTATCAAAGGACTCGAGGACGTGCATGGGATGATCTACCAGTGCGCTCCTGCCGGTCTCACCTGCGTGCTGGTGAACAAGGGCATCATCAAGAGCATGCCAAGGCCGCCAGAGATCGGTCTCATTGCTCACTTTTCAGGGAGTACTTCTCTTGGCCCGGCTCCTAACAGGAAAATGCTCATGGGCGGCGTTGAAGAGGCGATCCGACTTGGAGCGGACGCTGTGTCACTCCATATCAACATCGGTGCGAAAGAAGAGCCCGAGATGCTGCAAAAGCTGGGCATGATCGGAGACAAGTGCGATGAATGGAGCGTCCCCCTCGTCGCGATGATGTACCCTCGTGGAGAGAACATCAAGAACCCGCACGATCCAGAGATAGTCGCTCACGCTGCCAGGATTGGTGCCGAAGCCGGAGCGGACATTGTCAAGGCAGTGTATACGGGCGATCCAGACTCCTTTCGAAAGGTTGTGAAGAGCTGCCCAGTTCCCATAGTGATAGCAGGCGGCCCCAAGGGCGAGACTGACAGAGATATACTTGAAATGTGCGCAGGGGCCATGGCTGCAGGCGCCAAAGGAGTTACGTTTGGCCGCAACATATTCCAGCACAGGAATCCGCCTGCCATTGTGCGTGCCCTCAACAGAATAATAATTCAGGGCAAGACGGTAAAAGAGGCTTTGAAAGATCTTGGCTGATCCGCCTATCAGAGGCAGGGACCTCATAGTCAGGCCCACAGTACCAAAATCTGCTCTGGCCGGGTTTGTTTCAAAGTTAAAGACGCAGGGGGTTTCAACGTTGAACGTAGATCCAAAATCCATCGAGGGAAAAGGTTTTCGAACGTTGTACGAATCACCCGACGCTGACATGATCATATGCAAGAGCCTCGACCAGCTGAAATCATCCAGATCATCTGGAAAGAGTCTCGGTTTCTTCAAAAAGGTCCTTGGCAACGCGGACGTTAACGAGATTGAAAAGGCTTCGCAGGCGGGCGCCGAATTTATTATCGTTGACGCGACTGACTGGAAAATAATTCCACTTGAGAATATCATTGCCAAGCTGCACAAATCCAAGACCAAGGTCTTTACCACCGCCAAGAGCGCCCGTGAAGTGACAACAATGTTCTCTGTTCTGGAGCTCGGAGTGGACGGCGTCATTCTTTCAACCG
>DADA01000055.1 GCA_002494895.1 Nitrososphaera sp. UBA210 | reverse complement strand
AAACGTCTTTTGGATTCTATTCTAATGGCGAGAGCGTGATAAGTGATCCGCTGGGAGACGCGCAGCCGGTACTTCAGGAATCAGATTCAGCGATAATCCCTGAAGTGGAGGCATATCATGATGTCACAGGGGCCAGCGTGAGAAAACACGACGGCGCTTTTCTGCTTTCTCTCGAGCTCGCAGGGAATCCGGACTCGAACGAGAAGTATGAAACAAACTACATGTGGCACATTATCAGCTCTGACCCGGCGACTGGAAGGGACCTCCATTACATCGTAATGATTTTTCATTTCGGCCCTGACTTTAACCATACATCAGTCGGCTGGCACTATGCCGTCTATAACGACACTTCAGAGTCGTATATCCTGCCCCAGACAAAGATCGATGACATGCCGCAAGGCAGGGTGGAATATCCCGTGCAGGACTGGCTCATAGGAAATCCCTCGTCGTTTCGCTACTGGGTCAGCGTTTTTGTGCGAGTCGACAGTAAAAGTTTCGACGGGCCGCCGGAATATTTGATGGACTATGCCCCCTAATATGATTTTGAAATCATGTGCTCGAAATAGTTCAAAGAACAAAGGGTATGAGGCGCTTGGCGATCCTGCATCCACGACCTGTTACAGCCTTTGCCGACAAAGTCAAGTATTTTTTCAGATGCAGTTTTGTTTCGTTCCACCAAGCGCCAAGGTCAAGCCATGGCTTTTGGCACCATCATCAGTATATATTGCAATGAATTGCATAAAAGCATTTCGCCTATTATGTTTATTGCATTGATATATCAGAATATCATATTTTTATCATAAACTTGCAGCTTGATATCAAATTCCTACATATAGCAGGATCGATTTTCTGTCGGCGAACGACGCATCAAGGGCCCTTCCATTTTGTTTTTTGAAAGCTGCCATATGTTCCTGAATACCTGAAGCAAAGGTAACCGTCATTTGCGATAATCGTCTTTGTCGATGACTGGTCCATCCGGCTGGCTTCAAAGCCAGAGGGAAGCTCGATTATGGCTCGATGAATTTCGCCGGTAACCGGATTTCTGATCGGCTCGAGCCAGGCTTCAGCTATATCACCAACCCTGATGCGGCTGTCAAGTCCCTTTCTTTCAAATGCAATCTTTGCGCGCCTGGGCTCCTGAAAGGAGTCAATGACGCTCCTGTAGACCTCGAACGGCCCTCCACCGGCTTCACCCGTGATTATCTTTGATAGCGCCGAGAACTGCTCGTCGCCAGCGCGTTCATCGATATAGAAGGAGGCCTTTCCGTGACCTTCGTGTATCGGCCCGGGCCAGGAGCCTATGAAGGCCATGTCAAGCCTGTCCAGCTTGACCTTTCCGTAATTTCCTTTTATTATGTGGATCCCGCTAACTCCTTCGCAGTTGCCGTGGGTCGGCCTGGCATTGAACTGGCAGGGGCATCCCCAGTCGCAGTTGCAGGCGTCGAGATAGAATGCCTGCATTTGCCACCTTGTCTTCCTTTGCTTCACAAGCTGTAAGACATTCGAATGGTATTTCAGCTTTTTTCCAAGTCGTAAGTATTTAGAGCGTCATGACGAAAGTGATGTGAATGGCGCGTGTCAGTCTTGACTTGATCATTTCCAGAGAGTTGGGCGGCTCGGGATGCCGCAAGTTACTTGCTAACGATGGGATGACATCGCCATTCCTCACCATCAAGGCAATGCCAGGCGTCTTTGAAGCTGTATCGATTGATGCGAGGGCCGCGAGAAAGAGCATGCCTAGCATCGGCAACGCATGCAGCATAGCCAAAAATCTTGATGAGTATCAGTTCCTGATCTGCTCGCTAGCCCACTCGCTCCCAGACAATAGTCAGTACAAGCTCTATCTCCAGAAATACAGGGTGGCAATAGCCGCTGCTTTTGCCGGCCTGGTTGTCGTGCTGCAAAAGCAGTCTGACGAGCTCGGCAACTGGAACAGACATGCAAGACTGCTTCTTGAAGAAACATCAGAGGCGTACGTCAAGGCCAAATCAAATGCAGGTCTGAAAGTGTCCACACATGCGGAAGTATTCGAGTATTTTGAAGTGCCGGAAGGGGCCATAGACGCGGCTTTGCGTTCATTCTATGAACAGGGGTGACAGGACTTTTTCTGTTTTCCTGGCTGTAACTTGGAGCCATCTCTGGAATTTGTTTGATAGTTCATGCTTCAGATTCGGGAATAAAGCGTTTTGCAGCGCGGTGAATTCTTTCCTCAATTTTCTTGTCGATCAGCAGGAAAGTAACGCCGCTTATCATCAACATCACGCTGATGGCCAGCATCCATCCGACGATTCCTGTCGCCAAGAGCCTGACATGGGTGAGCTGGCCTGCAACCTGATGTATCCTTTCCTCTAGACCTGCGACCTTTTCCTTGATGCTGCCATCGGTCTTTTCAAGCGATGCCGCCAGGCTTTCCAGGTCTGCTTTTGTCCGGCCCAGGTCAAAAATCGTGCAGCCCCCGTACTGCTCATCGGCTCACGTAGGCATGTTGTCTGCCGCGCTTCTTATCTTTGCTGCCGACTGCTCCAGATCAATTTCAGGCGCACGGAGATCCGACAGATATTGGACCGTCTGATCTACCGCAGACATTATGGGTGGCAGGGCGACGAAAAAGGCATAGCCGGCGATCCCGGTAGAGGCGGCACCTATTCCAAGCACCATTACAGCCAGGATTCGAATGGCAAGCAATCAACCTAGGTCCTCCGAAGGGAAATGCAAGTTGCGCGTCGAAGTGGGGCGGTGTCATTTGGCATCAAGATGCACTCTGATTTACCTCACGAAACAGTCCTCGACGATATTAGCCCTTGTATGTCGTAACGAAAAAGACCCTGGCTGTCGCTCTCATTCCTAGGTTTATATCTACAGCCGATTTAGAAGCAATAGCTACTTTTGGTTTCCGTGAGCCCGCTCAAACTTGTTCTCTGGACTTTTAGGAGGAGTCCTCACGATGTCATTGATCTTTACAACATTCTGTCGCCAGTCATGCAGCTAGCCACGGGCGGGAACATGCTGAATTTCGGGTACTGGAGCAATGGCGCTGCTGATCCTATCGCCGCACAGAAAAGCCTCTGCTCGTTTGTGGCAACAGTTGCAGAGCTTGATTCCGCAAAATCGCTAATAGATATTGGCAGCGGGCTTGGGGCGCCCGCCGAACACTGGAAGGCGATGCATGAAATTGCCGATATCTGCTGCCTGAACATTAACCGGGAGCAACTCGTTTCAGCATCAAAGCATTCCAGAGATGCCGGAGCGGCCGATGCAAACGCAATTTCAGAAGTAAATGCAACTTCGATTTCTCTCCCATTTCGCAATCATTCAGCTGATAGAATCATTGCGCTCGAATCTGCCCAGCATTTCAGTCCTCTCCCTGAATTCATCACGGAATGTAGGCGAGTCCTAAAGCCGGAAGGGATACTGGTCATCGCAATGCCGGTGACATCATCAACGCTGGGTCGGCTTGCTTCATTTGTCAAGCTAGGAATTCTCTCCCTGACCTGGTCCTCAGAGCATTATTCTCTGGATCATGTGCGATCAGCTGTGTCCGATGGCGGATTTGAGATAAAGGACATTATCCGGATCGGCCACGAGGTCTATGAACCCCTAGCGAACTATTACTTGCTGAACAGGCCGAAAATAAGAGAGCGGATCCTGCAAGAATATCCCTCGTTTCTTGAGAACGTGCTCTGCAAGTCGCTCGCAAAAATGCAGGGAACATCGAGAAAGGACATCATCGACTATGTGATCATCAAGGCTTCCTAGGCTTCTGTGCTGGCCTGACGAGTGATCTGTCATAAATTCTTGCTACATACTTGAAGTTAAGTTCACGCCTGCATTGCATGCAGTCAGATATATTTGAAAATCTATCAATGCCAGAATTGCCACGCCGTATTCAGACACGAGGCTGACAAAGAGGAGCACGGAAGAAATGACGCTTCTCACCAGAAATACAGTGAATACGAGCTCGAGGAATTCCTCACGCGGTTCTTGGTAGCTGCTTAGAGAATAAGACAGGTGCGGCGGCGTCACAGCCCCATCATTCGATTTTGCCCAAGATCATGAAACCTATTTTCTAAACATCGGGCGCTTGTCTCATCTTCGGTTTCTCCAGATGGTGCAGCACTAGAAGCCCTACTCCCGCAATAACAATCGCGATAGAGAATATTGCCAGGGTCAGTTCCATCTCGTGTGATGGTGAGGGAATGGTGCAAATTATCCCGCCGGGTGTTACTGCCACGCACGATGGCGCAAATATTGCAGGCAAAGTAAAGGCAAAAAAGATCACTGCTACTGAACAAAGAGCAACCCCGATCACTAATTGGGTTCTCACATAGTTGCTAAGACATGGTCAGGTTATTAAGGAAAGTGGCTTTCTGCTCTATCTTTTATAGTACTTTCTTTCATCACTGACCGCGCAAATTTTGAATCGCTGCTTTCCGTCTAGGTGTATCCAGTGAGAAGGAACATTGCTGTCATTACTGTTTCGGCGACGGCAGGAGTGCTTTTTCTGGCAACCACTCTTGGGGTCGTGCACTTTATCGGTCTTAATAACGTCGTCCCTTCGACCGCCCAGATTTCGAATAGAGAACTAATAATCTCAAACTTTCAGTCGGACCACGGTTTTGTCCTCGTAAGTGAAACAGGCACTCAGCTTCAGGATGCAGCTAGTTTCGCGTTAGGAAATCAGTCTCTCAAACTGGTGACCTCTGGTGATAGCTTGCCTGTCTTTACCCGGAAATCAGATATTCTGCCATCGTTGAACTTTAGCGACAGGCTGCTAGAAGTATGGATCAAGGTTAATGGCACCGAGAACGTGTCGGAATTGCGAGTCACTGTAACCGGCGACGATTTTGGTACGTATACCGACTACTGGATAGCCGGAGATGCTGGAATGCAAGCTAGTTTCCTTGGAGAGAACCGGTGGAATATTCTTACACTGAGTAAAAGTCACAGTACGGCAGAAGGCCTCTCTGATATTTCCAGAGTGGAGAGCATCCAGATCAGAGTAGTCGATGACGGCTCTGGAAGGCCGGTCACTGTCTGGATCAACAGCCTGTCGCTAGTAACCAGAAACGATAGGCCGGTGATCACATTCACCTTTGACGACGGCTTTGAAACAGATTATGCCGTTGCAAGGCCTGTACTTGACAGGTACCATTTCTCTGCGACTGCCTATGTCATCCCATCGATGGTTGGCGGGCCGGACAGGCTGAATCTCACGCAGCTGAGGGACCTGCAGGACCTGAATCGCTGGGACATCGCTTCGCATTCCTTCAGCCATGGCAACCTGACGTCCATCCCGCCCTCTGAAATTGAAAACGAGCTGCTGCTTTCACAACAGTTCCTAGTAAATAATGGATTTCGAGATGCTGCCGCGCACTTTGCGTATCCTTATGGAGAGTTTGACAACGACGACTTGAAGAGCCAGGTGCAAAAGTACTACAAGACTGCCAGAACGGCCGAAGGAGAATTTGAAACGCTGCCGCCGTCGGATCCCTACAGGTTGAGGGCAATGGTAGTCACCAACTCCACTACCCCCTCGGACGTTTCAGAGCAAGTTCAGAGTGCCATTGCCAACGGCGACTGGCTCATTCTTGTTTTCCACAGAATAGTCGAGTCTGACGCCGACGAGGAATTCAAGTATCTGGCTTCGGACTTTGCTGCAATTGTGGACGACGTGGCGAGCAGAGGAGTTGACGTGATGACAATCTCGCAAGTCTATGACAACAAATATCGCTGATTGCTTGTTTAATATTTGAGAAGAGTTATTGACAAGCCGGAATAGCCATGGAGCACTACGAGCTCGCGCCCGGCCTGAATATCTGCCGCATCCTCAACGGCATGTGGCAGGTGGCCGGAGGACACGGTCACATCGATGCGCAGGCAGCGGTATCAGAGATGGAAAAGTATCACGAATCCGGCTTTACCACGTGGGATCTTGCTGACATTTACGGGCCCGCAGAAGACTTTATCGGGGAATTCAGGAAAAGGCTGCCGCCGGCCGAAAGGGAGCGACTCTTGGCTCTGACAAAATGGGTGCCCGATCCCCAGAGGATTGTTCGCCAGACTGCTCTGGCCAGCATTGAAAGATCGCTTCTCCGGATGGGAACCGAGACGCTGGACCTGGTGCAGTTTCACTGGTGGGAATATAACAACCCGTATTATATCGACGCATTAAAGTATCTCTCCGACCTCCGGGACGAGGGCAAGATAAGGCATATCGGCCTTACCAATTTTGATACCGAGCGCATGCAAATAATGAAGGAAGCGGGGCTGCGGATTGTGTCAAACCAGGTGCAGTATTCCATTGTCGACAGGCGGCCCGAGGTCAAGATGGCGCGCTTTGCCACAGATAACAATGCCAGCCTGCTCGCGTACGGCACTATTTGCGGCGGCCTGTTGTCAGAACGATATCTGGACAAGCCAGAGCCGCAGTCATCATCTCTTGACACCCAGAGCCTGCGAAAGTACAAGCGCATGATTGACGCCTGGGGCGGATGGAGCCTCTTTCAAGATCTTCTCTCCACATTAAAAAAGATAGCACAGAATCATCGCGTGGGCATAGCCAACGTGGCGACGCGTTACATTCTTGACAAGCCGGCCGTGGCGGGCGTGATAATTGGCGCAAGGCTCGGAATAACGGATCACAGAGATGACAACGCCCGCGTGTTTAATTTCAAGCTCAGCCGCGATGACACCAGCAGGATCGAAGAGGTGTGCAGAAAGTCAAATAACCTCTTCGAAACTATTGGCGACTGCGGCGATGAATACAGATGACCAAATGTTCTAATCCCTTGGCTCGCATCCATAGCCAATGGCTGAATGCAGGCACTGGGCATGCAACGTCGCCGACAAGACATGCGTAGGATGCGGTGCGCGCATTTGTCCGATTTGTTTGAAAGAGCCAAAATACTGCAGATGTGAAAACCGGCATGAATGCTGCGGCTTTTGAATCAGTGTGGAGCTCTAACAATTTTTCATGCTATCGCCCCGGGCATCAGGCCTTATCCTGTGAAGCTCATTACCGATTCCTATCGCGAAGGGTCTCTGTTTGATTGGCTGATGGAAGTATCAGATGCGTTGACAGGACATCCGCAGATACTACACTTTTTCATCACGTGAGTGTGACCACACTCTTTGCACTTTTTTCTAGCTATCGGGTAATCACTCGAAAAAACATCACCGAGCCCACCGTAATATCCCATGATTTCCGGAGTCATGAACTTCTTATTATTTCGTCCGTTTGCGCCCTCTTCAAAACGACGACTCCCTCACTTTATGCTGTCCTCCGACCTTCGTCCAAGCATCGCACCGATTAGAACATGCTATCGCCTCCTGCTCCTTTTCGCTCGTTTTCCTTTTTGATAGTCCCCTACCTGGGACCACCCGCCGGCGCTTGAAAAGAGAAAGCCGCCTGCTCTGAAAATCGCGTCAGATCCTAACCGCGATCAGGAATTAGGTGGATCACAGCAGATATTGGTGGTAATCGCGAAGCCAGCTAGGGTCTGTTACTATAGAATGTACCAGAATAAGCCTTAAGTCAAATCGTATTCGAGCGGGATGAGTGAACTGCCGTCGGAACGACATAGTCCTTGTGGGTACGCTTTCTGCGATATTTGCAAGCACGATTCTGATTATAACCTCGATGACCATCTTTGCTCAACCGTCAACACCACCAGAACCTTATTCTGTAGTCGCAGTCGTGGAGTATGCCGCGCAGCCGGAAAAGAGCGATGGCGACAGAACAGAAGAGAAGACATCGGCCGCATTTGCTCTGCCCCAACAAAAAGCGAACACAACTAATGATCAAGTTAGATTGCCTCTTGAAATCATGATCGGCTCCACTTTTTCTAACGACTCTTCTTCAGAAAAAACGAGCATCACCTACGTTAGTGGCAGAGTGGGTGGAGGGGGTGGAGGTGGAGGGGGCAGCAGTGGATCGCCTGACAAGCCAAAGGGGGATAATGCCAGCGAAGCAGGAGGCGACGACGATACGAATGTCAAGCCTGCGCCCAAGCCAGATCCAAAGCCAAAACCGGACGAAGGCCCGT